>NZ_JBAEER010000123.1:0-29017 GCF_056207615.1 Candidatus Cryptobacteroides sp.
GGAAGCTCAGATTGCCATGCAGCACATGCGTGACGATCTCGACAAGATCGTGTCCATCATCCCTGAGGAGGCGCTCAAGGTCATGAGGGCAAGGCCTATATGGATGGAGGAGAACAACACCCATAACAGGAGCGCCGCATGGTATCACACCTCAGCTGACTACCCTGCCTCTATCGGCGACATCCCAGCCAAGGGAAAGTGTCTCGAGATCACGAACTACAACAAGTATGTATCTTCTACCGCCCAGAACCAGCCATTCATGGTTCTCCATGAGCTCTGTCACCTTTACCATGACCAGGCACTGGGAAGCTATGGTAACCAGGAGATCGAAGCCGCATACCAGAATGCGAAGAGCAGACATCTCTACGACACCTACTACAGGAGATACTCTCTCGACGACCTCCAGGGTACAGAGTACAAGGCCGACGAGACCAGTCATGTCTACTGTCTCAACAACTCATTCGAGTTCTTTGCAGAGATGAGCGAGGCATATTGGGGCGGCAACGACTACTTCCCATACAATTACGAGCAGCTCAAGGCTTTCGATTCCACCGCCTTCGCACTCATGGAGAAGATCTGGGGACCACGCAAGTTCTGACAACTTGTCATTGGTCCGGGAATTGTGAGTATACCCAGTCGTTGCGAATACACCCAGTCGGATTTGAAATAAAAACAAATTAGCATAATGAAGAAAATTTTCTGCTCATTCGCTGTCGTTGCAGCATTGTTCGCTTTCCCTGCATGTCAGGATAAGGTCGAAGACCCAGGTAAGAATGACAAGAACCAGACTGAGAATACCGGAGACAAGGAATACACCGTCGATCAGTATGGCTATGCTACCTATACCCACCAGGGATTCCAGTTCAAGGTGAAGGCAGGCCTCATCACCACCACTGATGCCCAGAAGGCTATCCAGCACATGCGCGACGACCTTGACTTCATCGTGGAGAACTTCCCTGAGAACGCTCTCAAGATTCTCAGGAAGCACCCTATCTGGATGGAAGAGAACAACACCCGTAACCCAAGCGCGGCATGGTGCCACGTCAACGCCGACTACCCTGCTTCTTACGGTGAGGCTTACAAGGGACACTGCGTCGAGATCACCAACTACAAGAACTACGTGGCATGGTCCAACCAGAACCAGCCTCTCATGGTGCTCCATGAGCTCGGCCACCTCTACCACGCCCTCGGCCTTGGTGGCGAGACCAACTCGACCATCAAGAATGCGTATAACAATGCGAAGTCCAAGGGGCTCTACACCACAGGCTGGTACAGATACAACACCGGTGGTCAGCGCGTAAAGACTAACGATGTCTACTGCATGAACACCATGTGGGAATACTTCTCTGAGATGACTGAGGCTTACTTCGGTGAGAACGACTACTACCCATTCAACATCACCGACCTCAAGGAGCACGACCCTATGGCATACGAAATGTGTGAGAAGATCTGGGGCGCCCGCCCATAGACTTCCGACATTCATCTAATATCTACCGAGGCAGACCAAAACACATTGGCCTGTCTTTTTTTGCAGCCTCTATTTCCTGAACTTCAGGTTGATAGTGTGACAGGTTGCAAAGCACACATATGTCACGAACGCCAAAAATCAATTGATTTTTGGATGTCGTGGCAGCAAAATGGATAAAAACAACGAAAACCACGTCACGAGCGCCAAAAATAAAGCATATTTTGGCGTTCGTGCCAGCACCACCACGGGAACAGGGCTGCGGCGCGGGAAGCGGGCAAAATGCATTTGCCCGGACTAGGGTCGGCGAAGCGGAGCGAACACGATCTGCATTTTGCCGCTACCGAGACGGCACTGCCACTGTCCACAGTAAAATGGAAGTTTCAGCACCCGACAGGGACGGCGCGGGAAGTGGGCAAAATGCATTTGCCCGGACTAGGGCTGAGGAGCGGGACGTTGGCAAAGTAAAAAAGGTCGGGACCGAAGCCCCGACCTTTTGTTATGGAAAGTCTTTCGACTATTTCTTGTTGAGAGTCTATCGACTACTTCTTGGTAAGAGAAGTGATGATGTTATCCCAGTAGAGTGATCCACCCTCGTTAGTCACTGACCAGTTGACTGAGAAAGTGATCTTGAGGTTTGAATCGTAAGTAGCGTTAACGTCTTCGCCAGTACCATAAGACTTGAAGAAGTAGCTACCCTGGAATGTCTGGTTAGCAGCCATGTTGATGGTGCTGGTCTTTGCGTTCACGGTACCGATGATAGGATCGGTGCAATCGATGAGACCTACGATCTGGATAGTAGAAGCGTCAACCTTGGTGATTGTCACGTCATTTGTCCAGTAAACGTACTCCCAAGCAGCACCACTCCACCACCAGCCTTCTGAAGCCTGTGCGTATGTACCTACGAGAGCGTCCACACCTGGAAGAGCTGCGAAAGTGAAGGTATCAGTCCACTCGTCGTTACCATTCCAAACATCGAGAGTAACGTTACCTGCAGCAAGATCAACTGAGCAAGCAGGAACCTTTACGTAAACCCAGGTGTCAGCGTAGTCAATCCACCACCAGGTATCATCGCTCTTCTTGAGAGAATAGCCTTCGAGAGGGATGAATGCACCAGCCTCATCAGTCTTGAAGACAACCTTTGCGTTGTCATACTGAGGGATCACGAGAGTGTAGGTGTCGGTATCCTCATCGTAGCCGAGGGTAGCATCAGCTGTAGAATCAAGTCTGCCGCTGTAGTACTTACCGTCCTTAGTCCAAGTGAAGAACTGTGCAGGCCATGCGAGAGAATAGGTAACCTCTCTTCCTTCAGGATCGATGATGTCGATCCAAATATTGCCGTCCTCGTTATTTCCAGAAAGACCGCTATTTGCATCTTTGTTGATCCAGATGATCTTCGAAGCACCTGCAGAACCATGGAGATAACCTTCGAGACCGTCACCAGGACACTGAGAAGCGAAAGCGCTGGACTTCTCATTGTTGATAATCCACTTACCATTCTCCTGGTCTCTGGTGAATACGAGGTCATAGCCCTCTACGCCATACCAACCGCTGATAGTGTACTCAGCCTGAGCTGCACCTGTGTAAGAGATGGTAGCGTAAGTCTTGGTAGCCTCACCGTCGATGAAGATCTCACCTTCAGATGACCATGCGAATGACATATCAGGGTCTGGAGTCCAAGGGGCTGGTTCCGGAGCCTTGTAATCACCGAACTCAACACGGTAACCGCACCACTGCTCATCGAAGTTGGTAGTCCAGAAATCGATGTAGCCGCCGGTAGGATCGATGACACCGAACTCGTAGCTACCACCGTCACCATAGAAGATGTTGTAGTCCTGAGCCTTTCCACCAAGACCATGTGCAAGGTAGAAGTCTGGGCGAGTTCCTACAGGACCGCGAGTGTCGATAGCCTGACCCTCTACTGGCTTCATGTTCTTCATGCTGTTGTCAAACTCGAAAGGATAGGTTCCGTCGAACTTGGTCATGTCGAAGTAGAAGTCAAAGCCCTCAGCACCACTGTAAGAAGTGATCACGAAATGGCCGGTACCCTTCTCAAGACCGAAAGTGATATTAGAAACATTCCATTTGTCGTCACCAGAATAGAACCATGCCTTACCATCCTGAACCCACTCATAATCGATGATGATAGGATCGTCGGTCTTGATCTTAGACTCTCCTGGGATAGAGGCGCAGAGAGTCTTGGATGCCTCAGCGGTAGGAACTGCTGACACATAAACAGAGAATTCAGTACTGAACTTGAGGCCCTTTACAACCAGGCTGTTCTCAGTAGTCTCACCCTTGGATACAGTGTAGCCAGCTGGGTTGAGAACCTTGTAAGTATACTGTCCGGCATTGTCAACTGCAGTCCAATAGAAAGAGATTGAATTTGCAGTCACCTCGCCAGCGGTAATGACCGGAGTCTCGAGCGGAGTCTTGCCATCCTTGGTGAAAGCTTCTTCCACCGTACAAGATGCGAGGCTGAATACGCCTGCAACCGCCAAGATGAGTGATAATATCTTTTTCATGTTATCGACCTATTAAATTATTCAAGGCAAAGAGATACATCTCCGAAAGGATTCTGGTCACCAGATGGCCAGTCAGCAGAACTGATGTTCGGATTGTTGTTGATCTCGTTGAGAGGAATCTGGTAAACGAAACGCCATGACCTTGCAGGTACAGGAGTCTTGCCACCGAAGTTGCTGTGGTTACCGTCACGGGTAAGACCCTTCTGGAGGCGGATGATGTCAAACCATGCGAAGCCCTCACCGTAAAGCTCCTTGCGGCGCTCGGTTACGATCTCCTCGATAAGGCTTGAGCCGATTGTCTGTGTAGGAGTAGCGTTACGGAGAGCACGGAGCTCGTTGAGGAGAGATGCAGCAGTGCCGTCATCACCCATGTGAGCCGTAGCCTCAGCCTCGATGAGAAGCATCTCGTCTGAACGCATGAATACGAAGTCACCGGTAAGGTCTGGAGTGTCATAGAATTTGTTTGAGCAATGGAGTCCAACGTCCTCCTTCCACCAGATCTGCTTTCCACGGATATCGTCTGCGCTGAAGAGCTCAGCGAACTTGTCGTTGAGATAGAAGCAGTTGAATGACCAGAAGTCACCACCGTCACGAGTGATGTAGTTAGTCCACATTGAGAATGGGCCGTAGTCACCGTTTGCCTCGAGAGTATGCTCTGCGTCAACCATCATACCCCACATCCATGAGCGGGTGTCGATGTTGTTGAAACCAGCCTCCCAATCCTCAGCAGAAGTAAGAGGATAGCCGGCGCGTGCCTTTGCAGCATAATTAGCAGCGTTTGTCCAATCGTTCATCACGAGATATACACGTGCGAGGAGACCCTGTACAACGCTCTGGTCAAAGTGGTTCTTTGCTGACCTTGAGTATCCTGCGAGGAGTCCCTCGGCTTTGGAGAGGTCAGAGAGGATCTGCTTATAGGTATCGTCGATGGTACCTCTACCCTTTCCTTCGGTCTGGTCAGTGGTAGGCTCGGTGTAGAGTGGAACACCTGGCATGTTCCTCTCGTGTGCGAGCACATAGGTGTGCTGATAGTACTGAATGAGGTTGAAGTAGCACCAGCCCCTCATTGCGTAAGCCTCACCCATGACACCTGCGATGTCAGCCTCGGTCACACCGTCGATCTCAGGAGTGAAAGCGATGATGCTGTTGAGGTTGTTGATGATGTTATAGTAGTAGAACCAGAGAGCAGATGACTTGAAGATGTCACCTCTCTGATGACCCCACATATTGTAGTCGTAGCCGTACCAACCACCGTTTACGATGATATCCTCACCGTCCACGTCATTGGCAAGAATCTGAGCAGCCCAACCCTGAGTATCAGGACGTCCACCGCCACCATAGCTGAACGCAAGGAGGTTGTAGCAACCGTTGAGAGCAGCCTGTGAACCCTTCACTGAAAGGAACACCTGATTGTCAGAAACGGAGCTAGAAGGATTAGTAGTGAGCCAATTCTCACATGAGACAGCGGTCATCAATGACGCCGCAGCCATTATTGCATAAAATATCTTTTTCATATTCTTTTCTCCCATGCTTTAGAATGTAACCTGAACACCGAAAGTGACGTTCTTGGTAGTAGGGAACCTGTTGCTGGTAGTACCTGATACACTCTGCTCAGGATCGGTACCACGCTTTGCAGCAGAACCGAAGGTGAGAAGGTTGTCACCCTGTACGAAGAATCTGAGCTGATCCATGTGCATCTTGTCGAGGGCCTTCCTTGGAAGAGTGTAACCGATGGTCACGTTCCTGAGACGGAGGAATGAGTTGTTGTAGAGATACTTGTCTGAGAAGGTATCCTGTGCATTCCTGTTGAGGCGAGGGAGCTCTGCGTTAGGGTTCTCAGGAGTCCAGGTCTTGCTGAGTGCATCTGGATGGAGTGAGAAACCGGTACGATAGTTAACCATCTGTGAGTAGTCGGTATCGTAGAGGAGACCACCGATGCTGTAGTAAAGCATCACTGAGAGGTCTACGCCGTAGAACCTGAAGTTGTTGGTGAAACCACCGAACACTGCAGGAAGCGAGCTTCCGAGATACTGCTTCTGCTCGTCGCTAGTAACATCAGAAGTGCTCTCGGTAAGGACGCGGTCAACGATCACGCGATTGCCATGCTCGTCAGTATCGAAGATGTTCCTCCAGTACTGGTCGTTACCGTTTGCCGGGTTGACGCCAGCATACTTGGCACCCCAGAAGTTGTAGCGGCTCTGACCCTCTCTCCACTTGAAGACGCCTGAGTTCATCTCTGCCTGTGGAAGGCTGGTGATGACGTTCTCATAGTGAGTGAGGTTGAAATTCATGCTCCACTGGAAATTCTGGTTGTTGAACACAGCGTAGTCGAGATTGACCTCGACACCGTAGTTCGAAACGTCACCGATGTTACGCTCGATACCACCGAAACCGGTAGAAGGAGCCATAGGCATGGTAAAGAGGAGGTCCTTAGACTTCCTGTCGAAGAACTCGACGCTACCGGTGAGCTTGCGGAAGAGAGCGAAGTCGAGACCGACGTTGAGCTGGAGGTTGGTCTCCCACTTAAGTCCGGTGTTTGGAAGACGTGAGATTACGACACCGGCGTTGTTGAGATCGTTGTAACCGGTTCCGTAGAGACCCTGGTAGCAGTACCATGATGAAAGACCATCATTACCGACTGCACCGTAAGAAGCCTTGAGCTTGAGGTTGTCGATCCATCTTACATCCTTGAGGAAGTCCTCGTTGTTGATACGCCAAGAAGCACCTGCTGACCAGAACATACCCCAACGTGACTGAGGAGAGAACCTTGAGGTCGCGTCAGAACGGAGGGATGCTGACACATAGTACTTGTCAGCATAGTCGTACTCGAGACGGCTGAAGAATGAAAGGAGGCGATACTTGTCGGTGTATGAGCTTGAGTCTACTGAAGTAGCAGCTGAGCTGAGCTCGGTGAGACCTGCGAATGGGAAGCCCTTCCTTGAAGCAGAAAGACCGGTGACATCACGCATGTAGCTCTCCTGACCGAGGAGAATGCCGAGATTGTGCTGACCGAAAGCGCGGTTGAAGGTAAGGAGGTTGGTCCAAGTGGTAGCGACGTTCCTGTCGTATGACTTGTATGCGTTTCCACCCTCACCTGCGGTGTAACCATATTCTGCACTTGCATAGCTATCGTACTTGCTGATGTAGTAGTCGATAGAGATGGTGCTGCGGAAGTTGAGACCAGGGATGATCTGGAAATCAACATAGTTACGGGTAGAGATCTGGTCTGCGGTTGACTTGTTGTTGTTGTAGGCTGCGTCAGCGAGGACGTTCCAACCTGCCCAACCAGCATTGTCGAGACCATAGTTGTAGATGTAGTTGCCAGCACCGTCCTTAGCATAAGCGCCAGTGTTGTAGTCATACTGGTAGATGCTGTTCACGGTAGGAACGGTACGGAGGAACCATACCACGCTGTCACCTGCTGGAGAGTCGGTGACGCTGTGTGAGAATGAGGTGTTGGATCCTACCTCGAGCCAAGGCTTAACCTTGGTAGAGACGTTCGAACGACCAGAGATACGGTCGAACTCCTGAGTGGTGAAGATACCCTTATCGTTGAGGTAACCTGCTGAGAAGAAGTAGTTTGTCTCACCCTTCTTACCGCTGAAGTCTACGTTGTACTCCTGACGAGGACGTGACCTCATGGTCTCATGCCTCCAGTCACCGTACCAAAGGAGATCGCTGTCCTTGACGAGGACATTACCCTGTGCGTCAACGATATTCCTGGTAGCCCAAGGGAGAATCTTGATTTCGTTAGGAGTTACGATAGCTGCATTCGCACCGGCCTCCTCAGGTGACATACCTGAATCGATGTTGGCATTGTAGAGTGAACGCCAGGTAACCTCTGCGAACTCGTTAGGTGAAAGCTGACGTGGAAGCGGAACTGCGAGAGATGCAAAACCGACAGTAGCACGGAAGCTAACCTTACCGTTCTCGTTCTGACCCTTCTTGGTGGTGATCACGATGACACCGTTGGCTGCACGTGAACCGTAGAGAGCGGTTGCAGATGCATCCTTGAGGACTGTCATCGACTCGATGTCAGATGGAGCGATCGCGTTGATGTAACCTGAGTAAGCGACACCGTCGACAACGTAGAGAGGGCTGCTGGATGCGTTCATGGAACCGATACCACGGATGGTGATGGAACCAGAGTCACCAGGCTGACCACTGTTGTTGATGACCTGTACACCGGCAGAGAGACCCTGGAGGGCCTGAGTCACGTTAGAGGTAGCGATCTTCTGGAGATCCTCCTTCTTAACGACTGATGCGGAACCGGTGAAGGATGTCTTCTTTCCCTGACCGTAAGCGATGACCATGGTCTCGTCGAGCATGAGTGCATCAGGCTCGAGAGCGATGTTGAGGACGTCTGACTTGCCGATGGTGGCATTGTAGTCCCTGAAACCAAGGTTCATCACTAAGAGTGAAGTCGACTTTTCAGATACATTGATCTTGAAATTACCGTCGAGATCAGTGATGGCGAACTGACCAGTTGTCTTGTCCTGAAGTGTGGCACCTACGAGAGGTGAACCGTCAGCAGCAGACTTGACTGATCCGGTCAAAGTTCTTGTCTGAGCGCTCGCAGCGACTGAGAACAGTACAACCGCGAGAATTCCGAGAATGAACTTCTTCATAATTAATTTGGTTTGTAAATAATAGTCTATGCTCAAAGGTAGTGATTTAATTCGGATAAACCATAATATGCTCAAAATATTTATAAAAAATTTTAAAAATCAATTATGAAAACACCGACCGTACACGTAAAATATAGTAAAACATACCATTACGACAGAAAATCGTGACAGTACAGACAAAAAAAGACCGAGACGTAAAATCTCGGTCTTTTTTATGACGGTTTCAATTTTTTACTTGAGTGATGCGAGACAAGCAGCAACGTTCTTCTCGATCTGCTCAGCGGTATACTCGACGCGCTCGAACTTCTCGCCCACGATGTTCTCGTAGAGCTCGACGTAACGATCAGTGATACCGTTCACAACCTCTGGAGTCATCTCCGGAACCTTCTGTCCCTCCTGACCCATGAAGCCGTTGGCCATGAGCCACTCGCGAACGAACTCTTTCGAGAGCTGCTTCTGGTGCTCACCCTTTGCGAGACGCTCCTCGTAACCCTCAGCATAGAAATAGCGTGAAGAGTCAGGAGTATGGATCTCGTCCATGAGATAGATCTGGACGCCGATCTTACCGAACTCATACTTGGTATCAACGAGGATGAGGCCCTGCTTTGCTGCGATCTCGGTTCCTCTCTGGAAGATGGCGCGAGTATACTGCTCGAGCTTCTCGTAATCCTCACGGGTTGCGAGACCTGAAGCGATGATCTCCTCCTTAGAGATGTCCTCGTCGTGACCCTCTGCTGCCTTTGAGGTTGGAGTGATGATAGGCTCAGGGAACTTCTGGTTCTCGACCATTCCCTCTGGCATCTCTACACCGCAGATGGTGCGCTTGCCTGCCTTGTACTCTCTCCATGCATGGCCTGAAAGGTAGCCACGGATGACCATCTCGACCTTGAAAGGCTCGCACTTGAGACCTACGGTCACTGCAGGATCCGGAACTGCGACCTTCCAGTTTGGAAGGATGTCAGCAGTCGCATCGAGGAACTTCGCTGCGATGCGGTTGAGTACCTGTCCCTTGTAAGGAATACCCTCAGGAAGAACGACGTCGAACGCAGAGATACGGTCCGAAACGACCATCACGAGATACTTGTCGTTGATATCGTACACGTCACGTACCTTACCGACATATTTGCTTTTCTGTCCATCGAAATGGAAATCTGACTTTACGAGTGCTTTCATTGGTGATTACTGTTTAAAACGGCTGCGAATTTAATCAAAAAACCGGAGATACGCACCTACGCCACTCCGGTTTTTCATTATTTCTGATACTTCTTCTAGAGAAGGGTCTTTCTGAGATTCTCGATCATGTCGCGAACCATCGCATCGAGATCGAACTTCGGCTTCCAGTCCCACTCTGCACGAGCGCAGCTGTCGTCCATCTTGTTAGGCCATGAATCAGCGATCGCCTGACGGACAGGATCCACCTCATAGCGAACCTTGAGGCTAGGGATGTACTTCCGTATAGCTGCGAAGAGTTCTTCAGGCTCGAAGCTCATCGCTGCGATGTTGAATGCGTTGCGATGCACGAGTCTGGTCGGATCGGCATTCATGAGGTCCACTGCACCGTCGAGTGCGTCAGGCATGTACATCATGTCCATGTATGTGCCCGGAGCGATAGGACAAACGAACTCCTCGCCCTTCACCGCAGCATAGAACACCTCCACTGCGTAGTCGGTAGTACCGCCGCCCGGGAGAGTGGTGTATGAGATGAGGCCCGGGAAACGCACCGCCCTTGTGTCGACACCGAACTTGGTGTAATAGTAGTCACTGAGAAGCTCGCAAGCGACCTTGGTCACACCGTACATCGAGGTAGGACGCTGGATGGTGTCCTGAGGAGTGTTGTCGCGAGGGGTGCTTGGTCCGAACGAACCGATGGAGCTTGGAGTGAATACCGCACATCCGTTCTCGCGAGCTACCTCGAGGATGTTGATCAGACCATTCATCTGGATATCCCAAGCGAGGAGAGGCTTGCGCTCTGCTGTCGCCGAGAGGATGGCTGCGAGATTATATATGGTATCGATCGAATATTTCTTAACTACGCTGGCGATCTGCTCTCTGTCGCATACGTTCACGACTTCTGCTGGTCCGCTTTCGAGGAGAACACCCTTGGGTTCTGCGCCGGGAATGTATCCGGCAACTACGGTGCATCCTTTCTTTCTGAGCTTCATGGTGAGCCCAGAGCCAATCTGGCCGGTCGAGCCAATCACAAGGATATTGGTCATGTGTTTGTGTTTTTTAAATTGCACGCAAATATATGGCAAATTATGCAATAACGATAATTTTATTGCGTGATATGACGCCAACTTCTTACAAGATGTATGTTTGTTATATTGTTTTGAATGAAAATATCATTTCCATATCCAAAGAAAGTTGTAATTTTGCGCTATTAGAACGATTCATTTTATCTTTTTGACAATATGTACGGAAAGTATCAGCAATTTCTCCAGGACGAGCTCGCTTCAATCGAGCAGGCTGGACTCTACAAGCGCGAGAGAAACATCGCGTCACCACAGTCAGCAGAGATAACACTCGAGGACGGTTCGAAGGCACTCAACTTCTGCGCCAACAACTACCTCGGCCTCGCAGACAATCCTAGACTCATCAAGGCCGCTCAGGACGTGATGGCAACCCGTGGCTACGGTATGTCTTCAGTACGTTTCATCTGCGGTACCCAGGATATCCACAAGCAGCTCGAGAAGGCCATCTCAGAGTATTTCCACACTGAGGACACCATCCTCTACGCGGCTTGCTTCGACGCAAACGGCGGTGTATTCGAGCCACTCTTCACTGCCGAGGACGCAATCATCTCAGACTCTCTCAACCACGCTTCGATCATCGACGGCGTACGCCTCTGCAAGGCTGTCCGCTACCGTTACGCAAACGCCGACATGGCTGACCTCGAGCGCTGCCTCCAGGAGGCTCAGGCACAGAGGTTCCGCATCATCGTGACCGACGGCGTGTTCTCGATGGACGGAAACGTCGCTCCTATGGACAAGATCTGCGATCTCGCCGAGAAGTACGATGCACTCGTGATGGTGGACGAGAGCCACTCTGCAGGTGTAGTCGGCGCTACCGGCCGCGGTGTCGCTGAGCAGTATGGCTGCTACGGCAGGATCGACATCCACACCGGTACCCTCGGAAAGGCATTCGGTGGCGCAGTCGGCGGTTTCACCACCGGTCGCAAGGAGATCATCGACATGCTCCGTCAGCGTTCACGTCCATACCTCTTCTCGAACTCTATCCCTCCTATGATCGCAGCTGCCGCTCTCGAGACCTTCAAGATCCTCGAGGAGAGCAACGCACTCCACGACAAGCTCCAGGCTAACGTGGACTACTTCCGCGAGAAGATGGTCGCTGCAGGCTTCGACATCAAGCCTACCCAGTCAGCAATCTGCGCAGTAATGCTCTACGACGCTCCACTTTCACAGAAGTTCGCAGCAAAGATCGCAGAGGAAGGCATCTTCGTGACCGGATTCTACTATCCGGTCGTTCCTAAGGGCCAGGCACGTATCCGCGTACAGCTTTCTGCCGCCCACGAGCAGGCACACCTCGACAAGGCAATCGCTGCCTTCATCAAGGTCGGAAAGGAACTCGGCGTGATCAAGTAAACAGAAACAAAACAATAAAGGGTAAACAGAAGGCGGAGGCTGCACAGGCCCCGCCTTTTTTCATATATTTGCCGCCCGGAATCCAGATTCCCTAAAACAATGACGAACGACATCAAGAAAAGCCTCATGGCCCTCTCCGCCGGCACCTTCGGACTCGGAATCACCGAGTTCGCGATAATGGGCATACTCCCCTACGTCGCCGACGCCTTCCGGGTCACCATCCCCGAGGCGGGGCACCTCATCACCGCCTACGCTCTCGGAGTCTGCGTCGGTGCCCCGCTCCTGCTGCTGAGCGCGAGAAAATGGCCGCTGAAGAACGCAATCTTCCTCATCATGGGAATATACACACTCGCCGGCATACTCAGCGCCCTGTGTCCCGCCGGACAGAGCTGGAACTACTGGCTGATGATGCTCTTCCGCTTCATGTCCGGACTACCGCACGGAGCGTTCTTCGGTGTGTCCTCCATCGTCGCAGACAAGCTTTCGAAGGGAGAGAAGAGCACCCTCGCCGTCGCGATCATGTGTGCCGGAATGAGCATCGCCAACCTGGTCGGGAACCCATTCTGCACCTTCATCACGAGCGTGCTCACATGGAGGTGGGTCTTCGTCATCTCCGCCGGCTGGGGTCTGGTCACCATCCTTCTCATCGCGCGCTGGGTTCCGCACGTCGAGCCGCTGCCGGAAAAGAGACTCAGCGAGGAATTCCGCTTCCTCGGGAAGCTGGCCCCATGGCTCATCATCCTCGCCACCCTGCTCGGAAACGGCGGAGTGTTCTGCTGGTATAGCTACATCTCCCCTCTTCTTACCCAGATATCGGGAATCGCGCCGTCGATGATGACCCTGATGATGGTGCTCGCAGGAGCCGGGATGGTAGTGGGAAATCTCTGCGGAGGTGCGGTATCCGACAAGTTCGGTCCGGCCCATACGGGAAGGGCTTTCCAGTACGGAATGCTCGTGTGCCTGGTCATGACCTTCTTCTTCGGTGCCCATGCATGGGTTGCGGTGCCGCTGATGGTCATAAACTGCGCATGCCTCTTCGGTGTCGGATCGCCGCAGCAGCTGCTGATACTGCGCTTCTCCGAAGGAGGTCAGCTGATGGCCGGCGCGATGGTCCAGATCGCATTCAACCTCGGAAACGCCCTCGGCTCATGGTGCGGCGGGCTTCCTATCGAAGCCGGACTCTCCTACCGCCACCCCGCCCTCGTGGGATGCGTATTCGTTGTTCTCGGAATCGTCTGCTACACTATCTTCTGCCGCAAGTTCGAAAGACGCGGTGTCAGTGCTTGATGGCAGCGAGAATGACATACTGACGACCCGTGTCCTTGAAGATGCGGTGAGTCAGCTGAATCGTCGTCACGTCATCGCTCCAGAGGCTGACCAGGTCGACACCTCCCGGAGTCAGGGTCTCCTCCCCTTCTCCGTACTCACCGGTGTACTTCTCTTTCAGCACGTCATAAATATTCTTGATATCTGATCTTGAGCTGACGGAAAACTGAATGCCCTGAGCGATTTCCAGAATATCGTAGTCGACTATGAGTTCGTCCCACCTGATGTCATTCCATTCGAAAGGTGTGCTGATCACTATAGACGAGTAATCGTGGTACTCTTCTGTCGAATAGATGCACGGTAGACCGAATGACTCTGCCGTCATTTCGGCTGTCACATACTCTCCTAGGCAGACCTGGCCAAACTGACGGTCTATCTCCACTACTTTCTCCGGCCCCTGAGCAAGACACACCGAGCCGCAAAACAATAGCATGATTATTGAAAAAAATCGAGACATTAAGTAAATTTGAAAAAATTCTTTATACAATATTCAAACCAAAGTCGTCCCAATGAAGATACGCGGCTGCATATTTGCCATATTGCTCATGATGTCCCTTCCGGCATCAGCACAGCTGCATATCCAGTCGACATACAGAGGCAGTAACTTCAGACAGCTTTCCGTTGCGGTATGTGACTCCGCCTCAAGAGAGAGGCTCCCCGGAGCAAGCGTCTTCATCACAAACGGGACAGACACTCTGAAGTCAGTCGCCGATGGCGGCGGAGTCGCGTATTTTGACGTTCCTTTCAAGCGTGACAGCCTGACATTCATCAGTTCCATGCTCGGTTTCAAGACCCGCACGGACAAGGCGATGCTGAACCAGTATGAAACGCAGCGTCTGTCCATAGGACTTCAGGAAGATCCCCTGCAGATCAACGCAATCGTCGTTACCGGCGAATCTGTTGCGATGGTGATGCACGGAGACACAACAGTATTCAATTCCGCTGCATTCAACACTTTCAAGGGAGACCCGCTGCGTGAACTGTTGAAGAAGTTTCCGGGCGTCGAGATAAACGAAGGTTCAATCAAATACCAGGGCAAGCCGATAGACAGGATACTTGTCAATGGAAACAACATGTTCGGAAAGGAGATCGCCAGCGCCATGGACATGGTGCTGGCAGAGGAGGTCCGGGCAGTCGAGGTCTATGAAAAGACAGCCGTCAAGGACATTGACGACGATGCCAGCATAGCCAAGGAGAGGGTGATGGACCTGCGGACATGGAATCCTA
Organism: Candidatus Cryptobacteroides sp.; assembly: GCF_056207615.1. Lineage (NCBI taxonomy): Bacteria > Pseudomonadati > Bacteroidota > Bacteroidia > Bacteroidales > Candidatus Cryptobacteroides > Candidatus Cryptobacteroides sp. Next base: position 14,774 of record NZ_JBAEER010000123.1, read on the forward strand.
TCGAACATATCGGGCAGTTCAGCGTCAAAGCCAACGGCGGTATATACACAAACAAGATGACCGACGGGAATCTTGACTGGTTTTCCGGTGCAACGATGCAACTTGGTAACTACACACTGGGCACGAAGCCGCGCCTGACAGTCGACATCAACGGGGGCCACAACGCTACCGGGATAATCCCGGCAACACAGCCTATGAACTCCGTTGACGCCTCCATCACGCTGGGCAAGGACATTCCAGGGAAGAGCGGATGGAGTCAGAATCTCAGAGCCGCCTATGGCTCCACAAAAACGACATCAGGGTCGTCGGAATTATTCTTCCCCTCAGAATCACTTGCATGGAGAGAAAGAGCCGACAGTACAGCTGCTGAAGAAAACAATGCCAAACGTAATATTTCATATAGCGGCAGCTGGTACTACAGAAAGGGAAAGAACAGATATAGCCTCACCGGGAACATGGGATTCAGCCAGAACTTCATACGTTCCCGCTCATTCATGTCTTCGAACACAGATGGTTCGACAAGAATGTTCGACAAGACATCAGGAGACACCACAAACAATGGTAATCTCAACCTGAAAGGTGATATATCGCACACCTTTGCAAAAAGTGGACGCAGACTCACAGCATCATTGAACATGACAGGCAACATAAGCCGCGGGCGTGGAGCCAGAGTTGATTCCAACGAATACAGCATAAGCCCGGAATGGAGCCGCAACACCATTGCCGCAGGCGTGTTTGGAACCTCATTATATGCCACATGGTCCGAGCCGTTACCAGGCAAGTCTATGCTGGCGTTTACTCTGACAGCCGGACACTCTTATGAAAGCCACAAGGATGTCTGGACGGACATGCTGACTGGCCTGATGGATATCAACAACACCAAGGACTACCGTCAGAACAAGATTCAGGGAGAAGGAACACTGGGCTACAGGTACGGGAAGGAAGGAGACGGCTTTTCCGCGTCCCTCCAGGCAGGTATCCGTGATGTCGCAGTCTTGAGGTCCGAGAGACTCTCCTATCCACCGTCAAGCAACATCAACTTCTTAAGACCATCATTTTCGGGAAGCTTCGGATACACAAAAGCAGCCAATTCGTTCAGTCTTCATTATCGAGAGAATGACATGGCTCCCGCCACATCGCAGCTTCGCAAAAGCATAAACGACGTGAATCCATTCTTCCTGACTGCCGGAAATCCATCATTGAAACTCCCTGTTGACAGGAATGTCGACATTGCTTTCAGCAAGGCTATCGAAAAGAAGAACATGAACGTAAGCCTGCAATTCTTCGGGACACATTTCTCCAACGCCATCGCAAGCAAGACAGAGTTCTTCGATAAGGAGACGACACTGTCGGAATATGGATACATCGCCCCGGCAGGCTCTTCCCTCACCACACCCGTCAATGTCAACAACAAGTACAGCCTTGCGACAAGCCTCGATCTCGCGACATATTTCCCGAAGTCCAAGATCAATCTGTCCGCAATGGTCGGATGGGGTCTGTCGACAAATCCATACACGATTGGAGAAATCGCCAGCAACAACCTTATGAATTCGATGAGCGTGAACGGTTCATTATCGTGGTCTCCAAAAAACTCTGAAATATTTCTTTCTCCAAGTCTTTCATTCGGGCGGCAATCCAACAGTGGAGACAGTTCCTACGACTTCATCAACCCTTCAGTCTATATTTCATACAGGCAGAGGTTCGGACAAATCGCAGAGACCAGCATCAACTATGACTGGACAGGCTCTTTCACCACAATCGATGCATTTCACTACTCCAATCACAGCCTGTCAGTCACTGCAGGTTTCCTGTTCGGCAAAGACAGACGCTGTCGATTCGAAGTCTTCGGCTATGATCTCCTGAATTCCGCCAGGTCGTACAACATCTCGACCACAGACTACTCCACGGCATTCCGCTACAACAGCTATCTCGGACGTTCTGTCGGCGTATCACTCACTTTCGTCTTCTCGAGGAGATAAACAGCAGACGAGGCGGCGACCTGGTGGTCACCGCCTCGTTGATCTATAGGGCGAAAACTTAGAGTCTTACCTTGGTATCGCAGTAGTAGCAGCGTACGGTACCGTCCTCGAGACGACGGAACAATGGATCAACCTCCTCGCTGTTGCATACGCACTTCTGGTTGGTGCAGTGGTATGCAGGCTCGCAGAATACGTCGCCGCCCTGCTCCGGCATCACATGGTTAGGATCGTCCTTCCAGTCGATGAGACGGCTCAGGAGGGCCATTCTGACGAACTTACCGTTAGCCACCTGACGGAAATATGCGGCGCGTGGGTCTGCATCCACGTCCTTCATGATCTCGTTCACGCGTGGGAGCGGATGGAGGATGGCCATCTTCTCCTTTGCGGTGGCAAGCTTCTCACGGTTGAGGATGAAGCTGTCCTTTACGCGATCGAACTCGTCCTCGTCGAGGAACCTCTCCTTCTGTACACGGGTCATGTAGAGGATGTCAAGCTCCGGCATCACTTCCTCCATGGTAGAAACCTCACGATAGTCCACGTTGTTCTTCACGCAGACATCCTGGATGATATAGTCAGGGAGGCGAAGCTCGTCAGGAGCGATGAGGATGACCTTGTTGTTCTCGTAACGAGAGAGGGCCTTGATGAGAGAGTGTACGGTACGGCCGAAGCGGAGGTCACCGCAGAAACCGATGGTGATATTGTCGAGACGACCGATCTCACGCTTGATGGTGAGGAGGTCGGTAAGGGTCTGAGTCGGGTGGCTGTGTGAGCCGTCACCAGCGTTGATGACAGGAACAGGAGAAACCTTTGACGCCACGAGAGGAGCACCCTCAACATAGTGACGCATCGCGATGATGTCAGCGAAGCAACCAACCACGCGCACGGTATCCTCGACGGTCTCACCCTTGCTCACTGAAGAGCTCTTTGGATCGGCAAAACCGAGAACGTTTCCGCCGAGAGACATCATTGCAGATGTGAAGCTGAGACGGGTACGGGTACTTGGCTCATAGAAGAGGGTCGCAAGCCTCTTTCCAGCCATACGCGCAGTATAGTACTGTGGATTTGCAATGATCTCCTCAGCAAGGCTGACGATGTCATTGGTTTCTTCTACCGTAAGATCGGTAGGGTCGATAAGATGTTTCATAATATCGTTAGTTAGTGTTCTTCCTTTACTTGATCCAGCTTTCGTCAGAAGGGTTGTTGCGGAATGCGATGATGCGCTCCTTCCATCCCTCTGCAATGTACTTCTCTTCCTCAGCAGCCTCCACGAGTGCGTCAAGGTCTGAGAGCGAATAGTTCACGGTGTTCGCAGCAGCGATGCGGTCGATGCCCTTCTGCATGCCGTAGGTGAAGATGCTCACGATTCCGAGAACGTCAGCGCCGGCCTCGCGGAGAGCGTCAACGACCTCGATGCAGCTTCCGCCGGTGGAGATGAGGTCCTCGATCACTACGACCTTGGTGCCTGGATCCATCTTACCCTCGATCCTGTTGGTGCGTCCATGGTCCTTCGCGCTTCCGCGAACATAGCCCATAGGCATGTTGAGGATGGTAGCGACGATGGCTGCATGCGCGATGCCTGCGGTGCTTGTACCCATAAGCATCTCGCACTCTGGGAAATGCTCCTGTACCATTGCTGCGAGGCCTGCCTCGATCTTCTCACGTACAGACGGTGATGAGAGAGTGAGACGGTTGTCGCAGTAGATAGGGCTCTTGATGCCGCTTGCCCAAGTGAACGGCTCCTCAGGTCTGAGGAATACAGCTCCGATAGAGAGGAGCTCCTTTGCGATGGCTTTCTTATCTGTAGTGCTCATGATGAACTATTTATTGTCTTGTTATTCTCCGAGGAATTCGCGGCATGCGCGCTCATAGGCTGCGACAGGATCCTCCGCCGCGGTGATAGGGCGACCTACCACGATGTAGTCAGAACCGATCTCGGCTGCGCGGGCAGGGGTGGTGATACGGACCTGGTCGTCAGCAGAACCGTCAGAGAAACGGACTCCAGGGGTCACTGCCATGAAGTTCTTTCCGCATCTTTCCTTGACTACCGCAGCCTCGAGAGGTGAACATACGACACCGTCGAGACCGGCCTCGGCAGCGTTTGCTGCGTACTGGGAGATGGTGTCAGCGATGCTGGCGTTGATCAGAAGCTCCTTCTGCATGCGCTCCTCGCTGGTAGAGGTGAGCTGGGTCACTGCGATGAGCTGGGCGCGTGTGCCGTCAGGACGGGTAAGTCCTTCGAGCGCAGCCTTCATCATATCGATGGTACCGGCAGCATGCACGTTGGTCATGTCCACGTCGAGATTGCTGAGCACGGCCATTGCCTTGCGCACGGTGTTAGGGATGTCGTGAAGTTTGAGGTCGAGGAAGATCTTGTGTCCGCGAGCCTTGATCTCACGTACGATCTGCGGACCTGCCGCATAATAGAGTTCCATGCCGATCTTCACGAAAGGCTTGCGTCCCTGGAACTTGTCCAGGAATTCGAGGGTCTTTTCCGCACTGCTGAAGTCGCATGCGATTATCACGTCTTTTGCCATATTATTCTATGATTCCTATTATTTCCTTGAGTGAATTGATTCCGAGCCTCTCCATCTCACGTGGAAGGTCCTCGATGATTTCCTTGCATGCGAAAGGATTGCGAAGATTCTCCGCACCGACCTGCACGGCTGAAGCGCCGGCCATCATCATCTCGATGACGTCGTTCGCGGTAGCGACTCCGCCGCATCCCATTACCGGGATCTTGCATGCATGTGCAACCTGATATACCATCCTGACCGCAACCGGGAACACTGCCCTGCCGGAGAATCCACCCATCTTGTTTGCGATTACCGGACGACGGCGTGCGGTGTCTATCCTCATTCCGAGGAGGGTGTTGATCAGGGTGATGCCGTCCGCACCGGCCTCCTCGCATGCCTTGGCGATGCTGACGATGTCGGTAACGTTCGGGCTGAGCTTGACGAATACAGGCTTGGTGGTAACTGCCTTCACCGCCCTCACGACCTCGGACGCAGCCTCGGCAGAAGTACCGAATGCCATACCTCCGTTGTGGACGTTAGGACATGATACGTTGACCTCGAGGATTGCGACCTCGTCGACCTTGTCCATCTTGCTGCAGCACTCCACATACTCCTCGATAGAGAAGCCGCTGATGTTCGCGATGATAGGCTTGGAGTAGACCTTCCTGAGAGCCGGGATCTCATGCTCGATCACGGCATCCACACCAGGATTCTGGAGTCCCACCGAATTGATGAGGCCAGCCTCGCACTCAGCGATCCTCGGGGTAGGATTTCCGAAGCGCGCGTCACGGGTGGTACCCTTGATGGAGATTGCACCGAGAATGTTGATGTCGTATACCTCGGCCATCTCGAGGCCGAAGCCGAAGGTACCGCTGGCCGGCACCACCGGATTGTCGAGTCTTACTCCGCAGAGTTCCGTTCCGAGTTCCCTTACCATATCACCTCCTTCCTGTCGAACACAGGTCCGTCCTTACATATTCTCTTGTTTCCGAACATGGTCTTGCAAGAGCAGCCCATGCATATTCCGGTACCGCAGCCCATCCTCTCCTCGAAGCTGTACTGTCCCTCACCCTCGATCTTTCCTTCGAGAGCACGGAACATAGGCATAGGTCCGCATGAATAGAAGAAGTCGTACTCGACCATAGGGAGGGCATCGGTCACGAAGCCCTTGACTCCCACCGATCCGTCCGCAGTTGCGATTATCACCTTCGCGCCGAGCTTCTCGAACTCTTCCCTGTAGATGATCTCGTCGGCCTTGTTGAATCCGAGCACGACGCTCACCTTCTTGCCTGCGGCGATGAGAGTCTTCGCGAGATAGTACATAGGAGCAGTTCCGATTCCGCCACCCACGAGAAGAGGCTTCTCGCATGCTGCAGCGGTGTTGAAGCCGTTTCCGAGAGTGGTGAGCACGTCTAGCGACTCACCTTCCTGAAGTCCGGTCATCTGTCTGGTTCCCTTGCCCACGACCTTGTAGAGAAGGGTGAGCACGCCCTCGTTCCAGTCACACACCGAGATGGGGCGCCTGAGGAAGAGGCCGTCGAGCGCGAGGTTCACGAACTGTCCCGGGCGCTGAGCCGAGCATCCGCTGAGCTTCATCTCCCAGACGCTGTCGTTGACCTGGCGGTTGGATATAATGGTCAGAGTTTCTCTTTTCATAGTTCTATTTGCTGATCTGTGGAAGTTCGCTATGCACAGGCACGCCGTCCTTGAGGGTGAGCACGCAGCGTCCGCATACCTTCCAACCCTCGAAAGGAGTGCTTCTGCCCATGGTCTCGAAGTCCTCCGGATTGATCACGTATTCCTTGTCAAGCTCGAACACGGCGATGTCGGCGCGCTCCCCTTCTGCGAGCTTTCCTCCGAGGGAGAAGATGCGGCGCGGATTGTCGCACATGAGTTCGATGAGTTTCTCGATGGTGATGACGCCTTCCTTCACGAGCTTGGTGTACATCACAGGGAAGGCGGTCTCAAGACCGACGATTCCCATCAGGCTACCCCAGTAGCCCTTGCCCTTCTCCTCTGCGGTGTGAGGCGCATGGTCGGTGGCAATGACCTCCACGCTGCCGTCCTGGATACCCTTGATCAGGGCGTCGCGGTCAGCCTTGGTCCTGAGCGGCGGATTCATCCTGAAGCGTCCCTCGTCGAGCCTGTCATCCTCGGTGAGGGTGAGATAGTGAGGTGCAGTCTCGCACGATACCCTTGCGCCGGCTGCCTTTGCCTGCCTCACGGCCTCGACGCTCTCTGCAGTCGAGACATGGCACACATGATAGCGGCAACCGATCTCGGTAGCCAGCTTCGCATCACGGCACACCTGCTTCCATTCGCTCTCGGAGCTGAAAGGAGGCTCGTCCATGTCCTCGCAGTGGGCGGAGATGACCACGTCCTCGCGGAGTGCCATCCTCATCGCCTCCTCCATCCTGCTTCCTTCCTGCACTCCGCTGCCATCGTCGGAGAAGCCCATCACCTTATCCTTCATCGCAGCCATGTCTACGACAGGGCCTCCGTTTCGGCCACCGGTGATGGTCGCGAAAGGAAGGACGTCGATGACAGCCTGCTCCCTGATGAGGTCGAGCTGCACCTGCAGATGCTCTGGAGAATCCGGAGCCGGATTGAGGTTAGGCATGGTGCCGACCACGGTGTAGCCGCCACGAGCCGCTGCCCTGGAACCGGTGGCGATCGTCTCCTTGGCCGAGTAGCCTGGCTCACGGAAATGAACATGGACATCAGCGAGGCCATAGCTTACTATGCACCCGGTGATGTCCACGACTGTCATCGAACCGTCAGGCTCGATATTTTCCGCGATACGGGAAACAGTACCACCGGAAAACAGGATATCTGAAATGAAACTATTGCCCCCTGTGATGAGACGTCCGTTCTTGAGAAGAATATTCCTGTTTTCCATGTATCGTTCTATAAGACTTTTATTTCAAGTTTAGAATAAGCTCTTTCGGCCTTCGCGAGAGCGAGCTCCACCGTCTCGTCGGTCGCCAGGATGACGCCGAAGCGTCGGTGGCCGTGGACCTCTGGCTTTCCGAAGAGGCGTATCTGGACGCCTTCCTCCTCGAGCACCTTCTCGAGATTTCCTATCTCCACCTGGTTGCTGTCGCCTTCGACCACGATGGCCTTGCTGGCGCTCGGTCCGTAGAACCTTACCGAAGGAATAGGAAGTCCGAGGAGAGCCCTCGCATGGAGAGCGAATTCCGAGAGATCCTGTGATATCATAGTCACCATTCCGGTGTCATGCGGTCTTGGAGAAACCTCGCTGAAGATGACCTCGTCGCCCTTGACGAACATCTCGACACCGAAGATTCCGTATCCGCCGAGGGCGTCGGTGATCTTCTTCGCGATGTCGCGGGCCTTTGCGATCGCCTCAGGGCTCATCGCCTGCGGCTGCCATGACTCACGGTAGTCGCCGTCGACCTGATGATGGCCGACAGGCTCGAGCATGGTGGTGCCTGCGCAATGTCTTACGGTGAGGAGAGTGATCTCGTAGTCGAAGTTGACGAAACCTTCCACGATCACGCGTCCGGCTCCCGCCCTGCCGCCTTCCTGCGAGCAGTCCCACGCCTTCTGGATGTCCTCAGGACGCTTGATGGTGCTCTGGCCATGGCCTGAAGAGCTCATCACAGGCTTCACGACGCAAGGTATACCGACGGTCTCGACACCCTTGAGGAAGTCCTCATAGCTGTCTGCGAACACATACTTGCTGGTAGGGAGTCCGAGTTCCTCAGCAGCGAGCCTGCGGATGCCTTCCCTGTTCATCGTGAGGAGGGTCGCGTTCGCAGTCGGAGTGACGTTGTAGCCTTCCTTCTCGAGTGCGACGAGAGTAGGAGTAGCGATGGCCTCGACCTCAGGGATGATGTGGTCTGGCTTCTCGGTCTCGATGATCTCGCGGAGACGGGCGCCGTCAAGCATTGAAAGAGTATGGGATCTGTGAGCTACCTGCATAGCAGGTGCATTCTCGTAGCGGTCCAGTGCAATCACTTCCACGCCGTAGCGCTGAAGTTCGATTGCGACTTCCTTTCCGAGCTCGCCTGAGCCGCAGAGAAGCGCTCTCTTGGCGATGGGAGAGAGTGGGGTTCCGATCTTGGTCATGTGGGTCAAAAATGATGATCAATGGTTTCGGAATACAAAGTTAACCCATATTAAGAATGTTCAAAAAAATATTTGACCAAAAATGAATTTTTGTCCTATATTTGTGGCTTAAGAAAATAGAGATGTTCCACTGCACAAGAAAACGAAATCATTTCACGCCGGACGCGCCTCGTGTCCTGCGTCGGTGCAGGGCAGCAATATAATGACGAAGCCACTACGCGGACAGCGCAGTGGTTTCTGCGTTTAAAAAATTGAAATAAAATAATTTACTCAAGATATGAAGGTAGCTATCATCATGGGGTCTACAAGCGACTGGGGAACAATGTCAGCCGCTGCCGAAACCCTCAAAGAATTCGGCGTAGAGAACAGTGTACACGTGATTTCTGCTCACAGGACACCAGACCTTGCTGCGGATTTCGCGAAGAACGCGAAGGCTAACGATTACGGAGTCATCATCGCTGCTGCAGGCGGCGCTGCCCACCTCGGCGGCGTGCTCGCATCGATGACCACCCTCCCTATCATCGGCGTTCCTATCAAGTCAAAGGCACTCGGCGGAATGGATTCTCTCCTCTCTATCGTGCAGATGCCGTCAGGTATTCCTGTAGCGACAATGGCAATCGACGGAGCCAAGAACGCAGCCCTCTATGCTATCCACATCCTTGCCCTCAACGATGAGGCTCTCAGTGCAAAGCTCGACGAGTTCCGCCGCAAGCAGACTCAGAAGGTACTTGACGCAAAAATTGAATTCTAAACCATGAACACAAGATTATTCGTCGAAAAGAAAGAAGGCTTCAGGGTCGAGGCGGAGAGTCTCCGCAGCGAGCTCAACGAGAGCCTTTCGCTCAATCTCAGCGGTCTCAGGCTGCTCAACGTGTACGATCTCTTCGGATTCAACGAGGAACTCATCGAGAAATGCCGCTACAGCGTGTTCGGTGAGCTCGTGACCGACGACGTGACCGACGTGAATCCTATCAACGGCAGCAGCTACCTCGCAGTGGAGTTCCTTCCTGGCCAGTTCGACCAGAGAGCTTCATCGGCAGTGGACTGCGTTAAGCTCATAGACCCTGAGGCAGACATCAGGATCCGCAGCTCCAAGCTCCTCATCTTCGAGCCTGCCCTCAGCGAGGCCGAGATGGCGGCAGTCAAGCATTACTACATCAACGCAGTGGAGTCACGCGAGAAGGACCTCAGCCGTCTTTCTGACAGCGAGCAGGCCGACGTGAAGGCTATCCCTGCTCTCGACGGCTTCCTCCAGATGAAGGACGAGGACCTCGCTCCTTACTGCAAGGAGAAGGGTCTTGCGATGAACGCAGACGACCTCCGCACCATCGTGGAGTACTTCACCCAGGAGGGTCGCAACCCAAGCGAGACAGAGCTCCGCATCCTCGACACATACTGGAGCGACCACTGCCGTCACACCACCTTCACCACTGAACTTCAGGACATCAACTTCGAGGAGTCATTCATCAAGGACGACATCGAAGGAACATACAAGCTCTACCTCGACCTCAGGGAGCAGCTCGGCCGTAGCCAGAAGGGTCTCAACCTCATGGACATGGCCTGCATCGGCGCGAGATATCTCCGCAAGATCGGCAAGCTCGACGACATGGAGGTCAGCGAGGAGAACAACGCATGCAGCATCTTCGTGGACGTAGACGTTGACGGCGTCACCGAGAGATGGCTGCTCCAGTTCAAGAACGAGACCCACAACCACCCTACCGAGATCGAGCCGTTCGGAGGCGCAGCTACCTGCCTCGGCGGTGCGATCCGTGACCCGCTCTCAGGCCGCAGCTATGTCTACCAGGCAATGCGTGTCACCGGTGCAGGCGACATCTGGAAGGAAGTGTCGGAGGCCATCCCTGGCAAGCTCCCACAGAAGCAGATCTCGCGCAAGGCTGCCGCAGGTTACTCAAGCTACGGTAACCAGATCGGTCTCGCAACTACCCATGTACACGAAATCTACCACCCAGGCTATACCGCGAAGAGGCTTGAGATCGGTGCCGTAGTTGGCGCCGTAAAGGCCGATAACGTACGCAGGGAGAGTCCTGCAGCCGGCGACGTGATCCTCCTCCTCGGAGGCCGTACCGGCCGTGACGGCATCGGTGGTGCGACCGGTTCATCTAAGGAGCACAAGGAAAGCTCTCTCGAGACCTGCGGAAGCGAGGTTCAGAAGGGTAACGCACCTGAGGAGCGCAAGCTCCAGAGGCTCTTCCGCCGCCCTGAGGTGACCAAGCTCATCAAGAAGTCGAACGACTTCGGCGCAGGTGGAGTCAGCGTGGCTATCGGCGAGCTCGCCGACGGTCTCGACATCTACCTCGACAGGGTTCCTACCAAGTACAGCGGACTCAACTCCACAGAGATCGCGATCAGCGAGTCTCAGGAGCGTATGGCCGTCGTGCTCGAAGCCAAGGACCGCGTGCAGTTCGAGCAGTACTGCCGCAGCGAGAACGTGGAGGTCACCTATGTTGCCGACGTCACCGACAGAGGCCGCATGAGGATGTTCAACAACGGCGAGATCGTCGCTGACCTCTCACGCGCATTCATCGACACAGCCGGTGCAAAGCACTACGCAAAGGTCACCGTATCCGCTGTCGAGGACATCGACCCATTCGCAAAGCCATGTGACAAGCCGCTCGCAGAGCGTCTCCACGCCCTCATGCAGGATCCTAACGTGACCTCGCAGAAGGGTCTCATCGAGATGTTCGACTCGACTGTCGGCCGAAGCACCGTGCTCATGCCTTTCGGAGGCCGTCTCCAGACCACCGAGGCTCAGGTATCGGTACAGAAGCTCCCGACCGACGGATATACCACACCCGCCAGCATGATGGCATGGGGCTACAACCCATTCGTATGCAGCTGGAGCCCTTACCACGGTGCAGCGTACTCGGTAGTCGAGGCCTGCGCAAAGGTAGTAGCAGCCGGCGGTCGCTATGAGGGAATGAGGTTCTCATATCAGGAGTACTTCGAGAGGATGACCCAGGACCCACACAGCTGGGGCAAGCCTATGAGCGCACTCCTCGGAGCCCTCAAGATGCAGATCGCTCTCAACCTTCCTTCGATCGGAGGTAAGGACTCGATGAGCGGAACCTTCGAGAAGATCAACGTCCCTCCTACCCTCGTTGCCTTCGGTATCACTCCTGTGAAGACCGGCAACGTAATCAGCCCTGAATTCAAGAAGGCAGGCAACAAGCTCTACCTCGTAAAGCATACTCCTCTCGCAGACAGGATGCCTGACACCGACCAGCTCTCAAGGAACTGGATCTTCGTCGAGGATGCCATCCAGGCCGGAAAGATCGTTTCCGGATGGGCACTCGGAGAAGGCGGTCTCGCAGAGGCACTCTGCAAGTCAAGCTTCGGTAACCTCATGGGTGCCGAGGTCAAGTACTGCGACAAGGCTCTCTTCAGCTACGACTTCGGTTCAATCCTCGTCGAGGCTGCCGAGGAACTCTGCTACGAGAACGCTCTCTATCTCGGTGAGGTCCGCGAAGACGGCAAGCTCATCATCAACGGCGAGAGCTTCTGCGTCGCACAGCTCATGGAAGAGTGCGGAATGAAGCACGACAAGGTATATCCTCAGACCGCTACAGCCCTCAAGCAGAACATTGTTCCTGGCGCAGCCGTCAAGAAGGAAGTCCTCAAGTACAAGGGCGAGCCAGTCGAGCATCCTACCGTATTCCTCCCTGTATTCCCGGGAACCAACTGCGACTACGATATGGCCAAGGGATTCCGCAAGGCAGGCTGCGTCACCCGTTTCGGTGTGTTCTGCAACCTTGACTCGAAGGCTATCTTCGACTCCATCGACATGATGGTGAAGGAAATCGACAATGCCCACATCCTCGCATTCTCCGGCGGATTCTCACTCGGTGACGAGCCTGACGGAAGCGCAAAGTTCATCGCGAACGTGATCAACAATGCGAAGGTCGGCGACGCCATCCACAGACTCCTTGACCGCGGCGGCCTCATCATCGGTATCTGCAACGGTTTCCAGGCTCTCGTGAAGTCAGGTCTCCTCCCTTATGGAAGGCTCGGTCATGTGACCACAGCATCTCCTACCCTCTTCCGCAATGACATCAACCGTCATATCTCGCAAGTTGCATCGACCCGCATCTCGACCAACGCGTCTCCATGGCTCGCAGGTCTCGAGGGCGGCGACGTATACAGCATCGCAGTCAGCCACGGCGAGGGTAAGTTCGGGGTAAGCGACGAACTCGCAGCAGAGCTCTTCGCGAACGGTCAGGTGGCATTCCAGTATGTCGACGGCTGCGACCCTACCATGAAATCGCCTTGCAACCCTAACGGTTCTAACGACGCGATCGAGGGTATCATCAGCCCTGACGGACAGGTACTCGGAAAGATGGGACACCATGAGAGGTACGAGGACAACCTCCTCAAGAACATCCATGGCGAGAAGTTCCTCCCACTCTTCGAGAACGCAGTAAGATATTTCAGAGGTAAATAAACAAGAAAAGATATATGGCACAGAGTTACGAAAAAGCCGGTGTGAATCTCGAGGCCGGCTATGATGTGGTAAGACGCATCAAGAAACATGTAGCATCTACCGAGCGTACCGGTTCGATGGGCAACATCGGCTCATTCGGCGGAATGTTCGATCTCGCTTCCCTCGGCTACAAGGAGCCAATCCTCGTGAGCGGCACCGACGGCGTGGGAACCAAGCTCAAGATCGCGTTTGCGATGGACAAGCATGACACAGTAGGTATCGACGCAGTCGCAATGTGCGTCAACGACGTACTCGCACAGGGCGCCGAGCCTCTCGTATTCCTTGATTACGTGGCAGTAGGTCACAACGACCCTGCACAGGTCGAGGCTATCGTAGCGGGCGTCGCAGAGGGTTGCCGTCAGGCAGGCTGCGCACTCGTCGGCGGCGAGACCGCTGAGATGCCAGGCATGTACGAGGGTGGCGAATATGACATCGCAGGCTTCACCGTAGGCTGCGTGGAGAAGAGCAAGCTCATCGACGGTTCGAAGGTGAAGGTCGGAGACGTGCTCGTAGGTATCGCATCGACCGGCGTGCACAGCAACGGATTCAGCCTCGTCAGGAAGGTCGTTGCAGACAACAAGCTCGACCTCGGCAGCACTTATGAGGAGCTCGGCGAGAGGACTCTCGGCGACGCGCTCATCTGCCCTACCCGCATCTACGTGAAGCAGGTACTCGACGTGATCCGCAACTGCGACGTTCACGGCGTGGCTCACATCACCGGCGGCGGCTTCGACGAGAACATCCCACGCATCCTCCAGGACGGCATGGGTCTCGCGATCAAGGAAGGAAGCTGGGAGATCCTCCCTATCTTCCGTCTCCTCGAGAAATATGGCCAGATCCCTCACCGCGAGATGTTCAACATCTTCAACATGGGTATCGGTATGGTACTCGCGATGGACGAGTCTGAGGCTCCTAAGGCAATCGAGATCCTCAAGGCACATGGCGAGAAGGCCTCTGTAATCGGCACGATCACCGACAGCGGCAAGGTAGTAATCGAATAAACGAAACTTGACAATATGAGAAGAGCACTTTTCAGTGTAAGCGACAAGACCGGAGTGGTCGAGTTCGCATCTGAGCTCGTTAAGCTCGGATGGGAGATCATCGCCACCGGCGGCACCCAGAAGCTCCTCGAGAGCAAGGGCGTCAAGACGATCGGCATCAG
>NZ_JBAEER010000124.1:0-6239 GCF_056207615.1 Candidatus Cryptobacteroides sp.
GCGAACCTGAATTCGTTCATAACTATGCTCCTCGGAGGTCTCTGGCATGGAGCGTCATGGAACTTCCTTATCTGGGGTGGTCTGAACGGCATAGGAATGATAATCTACAAGGTGTGGAAGGATATGGCCTGGTGGCTCAGAATGGCTCTCAGCGCATTCGTCCTCTGCATCCTCGGCTTCGTCAAGGTCACCAATCCGCGTCCTGTTTGGAACCTCTTCTTCGTGTGGATGGCGACCATCACCTTCGTTACGGCATTGCGCTTCGTGTACCACAATATCAACCCTCGTGCAGAGGGCGTCAACCCTAAGGGACTCGACCATCGCGGAGCTTCCCAGAGCTGGACCGCGAAGCTCGGAAATATATGGGCGGTGACCCAGACCTTCACCTTCATCACCTTCACGCGCCTGTTCTTCCGCAGCGGTTCCAATCTCGACCCGGCGGTTGCCAATGAGGTCGCGTGGAATACCGCCAAGAGCATGGTCGCGCAGATAGGAAGCCCATGGAACGTCAGCATCATCCCTGACGTGTGCATAGCCTATTGGAAGGTCTTCGCACTGGTGGTGGCTGGCCTGGTGATACACCTTCTTCCTGCGAGGTTCAAGAGGTGGTACAGGATCAATTTTGCTCTTCTTCCTATCCCTGTGATCGGCCTTTGCGTGGTGGTCGTGGTGTTCCTTCTCTACCAGTTCGTCACCGCAGGCTTCCAGCCTTTCATCTATTTCCAGTTCTAGTCACCGAAGCCGGCGACCATCTGTGTACATCGTGCAACGTTTCTCCGCGACGCTGCATCTATATCGGGTAACAGGCATCGAAATGAAAAGAGCAACAAAATATCTCCTCGGACTTCTTGGCTTCACTGCGATGGCGTCATCGTGCATCGGCAGGGTCGAGTACGGCTGTCCACATGTGGACTACAAGATCTCCGGAAAGGTGGTCAACGAGGAAGGCGACCCGGTCGCCGGGATAGAAGTCTCTACCCATGACGGATACGGTCAGAAGGATACGACAGGTGTTGACGGCAAGTTCCTGATTTCCGACAGCGACATGGGCTATCCGGATAGGCTTTCCCTAAAGGATGTCGATGGCGAGGAGAACGGGCTGTACAAGTCCAAGCAGGCTCCTTTGGGCAAGTTTACCCAGGTGGAGAAGGGTGACGGCCACTGGTACGGCGGCGTGTATGAGTCAGAAGGCATCGTGATTACCGTCGAGAAAGAAGAAAACTAGTTCAGTTTATGTCAAGATACTAGCCCTAGGGAGGTAGATGCCACCAGGGCACGAAAAAAGGCGAGGAAAACTCCTCGCCTTTTTTCGTACCCAGAGCCGGGATCGAACCGGCACGCCTCGCGGCATTGGTGTTTGAGACCAACGCGTCTACCGATTCCGCCATCTGGGCGCGGTAGGCTTATGCCTCAGTAGAGGTTGCAAATATAGCCATTTTTTGGAAATGTGAAAATGTGGATGTAATCTGCTGTGTATTATTGGTCTTCTTCCAAAGATCGTATATACTCCAATTCCCCTTCGGCGTACTCTTTGGTCTCCGGATCCCATAGGAGTGTCCGGAGCACGTTCTTTGCCTCCTCCAGCCTGCCGAGTTCAATCAGTGTATATGCCCTCCTCCTGTTGAGGAAACGATTCAGGTCTCTGAGTGTTGTCCCGTCAGGATCCTGCTGGAGCACTTGTGCAAGATAAGCATCTATGAACTCAAGCGCCCTTGGGTCTCCACTGTTTACGAGCCCGTTGATGAATTCGATGATGCACTGTGTGTCCAATGTATATCTGGCTACGTTCAGGAATGGTATTGACTTGTTGTACAGCCCGAAATCGTTGAAGTCGTATCCGATATTGTAACAGCTGAAAAGTGTTTCCTTCGTCACCTTGTCCGCTTTGAGCGCCTCAAGGATATTGATGGTCTCGTCATGGATTTCGTTGAGGATGGACTGCTTCCCGTTCCGCAATGTGAAGGTCTGGAAAACAGGTGTGTTTGATTTAAGGGTCAGGTCATGCTTGTCGTCATCTCCGATGAAGTTCGGTATCATGATGCTGACCATGGTGGCTCCCTTGTCCAGGGGTTCGCTTCTGAGGACGATTGTGTTCGCCCAGCATGAAGAGGAACTGTCGGACACATCCTTGAGGTCGGAGCCGTTCCTTGAGTATCTGAAGACAGCCGTGGCGTCTCCACTGCATATGTCGCTGATCTTTGTGCTCCAGATCTTTCCCTGGTCATCCAGGGTTGAGGAAGTATATTTCTTTCCCTTCTTCTGGAAAAGAGACATGCCGGTGACGCTGTTCTCGGGAACGTTGAACAGGGTTTCGAGCGTGTAGCCGACCGTGAGGTCCTTGTCGGGAGTCTTCATCTTGGTGAGGAAATCATCCTCCAGATAGCCTTTGCCTTCGCTCCATGCGATGAGCCCTTCGAAGTAGGTTTTTTCGATCGGGTTGCCGAGATGTTCCAGGGCGGTGAGCATAGGCCCATAGATGCAGACAGAATCCCTGGTGACTGTCATCAGCCTCGAGAAGTCTGTATAGGCATCGAACCATTCGGAGCGTAGGACATGGTTCTGACCTGAACCTGCATAAAAGTCCAGAGTGAACCGCTCGCGGCAGCTGCTTACATAAATGTACTGGTCAATGCTTTCCGTGTTGTTGTTCCATGCATCTATGGCTTCCTCTTCAAATATGGCGAGTTCAGCCAGCCTTTCGGAGTTGTCCTCAAGATCATACACCACCATGAGACTGGATGTGAAAGGCTCTTCTCCAACTGCGATCAGCGAGACTCTGAAGTACGCTGCGCTTTGTGTGCATCTGTGGCAGCGTATATGGAGGACCAGGGAGGCTTCGCTGCCGTTATGGATTGTCAGTACGAGGTTCTCCTGGCTTTTCATATCGTTATATTCACCGTTCGCGTCCTTTTCGAGCATTGCCTCGGCAATGTCGAAATTGAAGACTCCGCCTTTGCCGGTGATGACGTAGCTGTCTTCTCCTTCTTTATGGATTGCATTGACTGTCATTGTCTCTGCCGATGCCCCGCCATCCGTCATGATTGTCTCAAGTAACGCCCCGACTGTCAGAGCGTCACCTTTGCTGAAACGTTTTGTCGGTATCGGCTGATGGCGGATCTTGGCCTCATAGATACGGAACAGTTCAATGTCTGTGCTGTCTGCGGATGCGGTTGCGCCGCTCTGCTGTGCGGATAATGACCAGCTCGCCGCGAGGACGACTGACAAGAACGCGATGATACGTGATGTTTTCATGGCTCGATGGTTTACCTCCAAAGTTAATTACTATATTTGTAAGTTATTAGCATTATGAAAGGAATTGTCGTATCTAAAACTGCCGATTGTCTTGCGGAGCTCCTTCAGGAATATGGTTCCGTGTATGTGGTGTATGACGCCAATGTCGAGGCTTTTGCCGAGGCGGAGGTAATCGCGCGTATCCCGTCTGAGAAGTTCAGGGCGGCATTGCCTCTGAAGATTTCCGAGGAGAACAAGACCCTCGAGACAGTCGTCTCGATCTGTCGCTGGCTGCTTCAGGGAGATGCGGACAGGAGCTCGTTCGTGCTTGCCGTAGGAGGTGGAATCACCACCGACGTCGTCG
This sequence comes from Candidatus Cryptobacteroides sp., assembly GCF_056207615.1. NCBI lineage: Bacteria > Pseudomonadati > Bacteroidota > Bacteroidia > Bacteroidales > Candidatus Cryptobacteroides > Candidatus Cryptobacteroides sp. The sequence goes on from NZ_JBAEER010000124.1 coordinate 3,596, forward strand.
GCTTTGCGGCATCGGTCTATGAGAGGGGAATCAAGTGCGCATACGTGCCGACGACCCTTCTGGCTCAGGTTGACGCGGCAGTCGGTGGCAAGACAGGCGTGAACCTCGACTCGTACAAGAACATGGTCGGAACCTTCACCCTCCCTCAGTTTACCCTCATTGCCTCAAAGGCCCTCGAGACCCTTCCCCGCAAGGAATTCCTCTGCGGTGCGGCTGAGGTCCTGAAATCCTTCATCATCGAGGATGGTGGCTGGTATGAGAGGGCTGTCGACTTCCTCACCAGATACAATGCAGGGGAGGTCAGTGCAGCATCCGAAGAGCTTACCTCTATAGTCGAAGCGGCCGTCTCTGTCAAGGCCGGTATCGTCGAGAGGGACTTCCGTGAGGGCGGAGAGCGCAAGAAGCTCAACCTCGGCCATACCTTCGCACACGCTATCGAGCATATCTCCCAGCAGGAAGCGGCAGAGGGGAAGATACCTGCACCGGTTCCTCACGGCGAGGCCGTCGCGATGGGAATGGTCCTTGCCGCAGAGTTCTCGGAGAGGCTCGGAATCGCAGAGGAAGGCCTGGCAGCCAAGGTTCGCAAAGACATCCTTGCATGTGGTCTGCCTGCAGAGTGTCCATACCCTGTGGAGCAGCTCAAGGCAGCCATGCACCACGACAAGAAGGCTCAGGGAAACAGCGTAAGCTTCGTCCTGATGAGCCGAATCGGAGATACTCCGGTACGTAAACTTGAAATAGATTCACTGTAGAAAATGATTTGTACTGTACTGCAGAACAGGAACTATCAGCAGATCATGGACGCGCTCCAGTTCTGCGAGATGGCCGAGATAAGACTTGACAAATGCGAGCTCACCATGCGTGAGATCGAAGATATATTCATGGGTGCGGACGTTCCGCTCGTGGCGACCTGCCGAATCTCTCCGGACGTGACCGTCGATCAGGCGGAGAAGAGGCTCCTGAAGGCCGTGGAGGCCGGTGCGAGCTTCGTGGACATCGAGCTCGGCGCTCCGAAATCCATGTCGAAGCGAGTCCGTCAGGCTGCCCACGAATGTGGCGCAGTGTTCATCCGCTCATACCATGACTTTGAGGCTACTGACTCCCATGAAGCCCTCAAGGCCCTTGTGGACAAGTGCCGTTACCATGGTGCGGACATGGTCAAGATCGTGACCACCGCGAAGAGCGAGGAGGACATGGACAACGTGCTTTCCCTCTACAACGATTATGAGCCGTACGGCCTCCTTGCATTCTGCATGGGTGAGGCTGGACGCCAGTCGCGTATCGCGTGCCTTGCATGCGGTGCTCCATATACCTATGCTGCATACAATGAGGAGGAATCAGCAGCTCCTGGCCAGTGGGTGGCATCTGAGATGATGGAAGAACTCTATGGGGACAGGGCGTTCATCAAGGCCGAGGGCCTGCGAATGCCTGCTTCGAAGAGCTTCGCACAGCGCGCCATCATCGCTGCGGCCCTTGCGGACGGAGAATCCCATCTCTACCACTATACTCCTTGCGAGGACAGCGAGTCTGCCCTCAAGGTGGCAAGGATGCTCGGCGCTGACGTGAAGCTCGAGGACGGTACCGTCACCATCAAGGGAATCGCCGCCGGAGTCGCATCTGCGGATGCACCAGCGAAGAAGCTCGGAGTGAATGAGATCCATGTCGGAGAGTCGGGACTTCTTACCCGTCTCATGATTCCGCTCGCCGCGCAGCTCGGTGATGGCCCAGTGCACCTCACCGGAGAGAAGACCCTCGTGAACAGGTCTCTCGACGGCGTTCCTGCGATCATGTCCTCTTTCGGCGCAAAGGTCGTCTCAGACCCAGTCGAGGGTAGGGCAGAGGCGGAAGCCTCATCCGGATGCTTCGTTCCTCTGACCGTTGAGGGACCGCTCAACACGGGTCGCGTCGACGTGCTCGGAAAATATGGCTCACAGCTCGTGAGCGGACTTCTTATGGCCCTTCCTTTCGCAGCGAAGAACACCACCGTGGCCGTACATGAGCCTACCAGCATCCCATATATGTTCATTACCCTCGACGTGCTCAAGAAGTTCGGCATCAAGACAGCGAACGACATGCTCGGCGGTCAGGATTTCTTCGAGAGCGAGGGCGACTGGTCTCTCTGCACCGAGATCGACTTCAAGGTGCGCGGCAATCAGCACTACAAGGCGGCGGACATCGATCTCGAAGGCGATTGGGGCGCTGCTGCGAACTTCCTCGTCGCAGGTGCGGTCTTCGGAAGCGTGGACATCGACGGACTCGATACGACTTCCCTCCAGGCCGATCTTTCCATCATGGACATACTCATGGACGCGGGTGCGAGCCTTTCGCAGACAGACGGAGACATGGGCACCGTACATGTGCAGCGTGCTCCTCTCTCAGCGTTCAGGACCGACTGTACCAACTGCCCTGACCTTTTCCCTATCGTGGCCGTGCTGGCTGCGTTCTGTCAGGGCGAGAACCATATCAAGGGCGTGAGCCGTCTCACCCATAAGGAGAGCGACCGCGGCCAGGCGATACTCGACATGCTCGACAAGATGGGCGTGGACGCGGGAATCAGCGACGATGAGCTGATCGTGATTGGACATTCTCTCCCTCAGCGTCTGCTTCGCGGCGAACTGCTCAAGGGAGGCGAATACACCTCGCG
>NZ_JBAEER010000125.1:0-12870 GCF_056207615.1 Candidatus Cryptobacteroides sp.
TCGTCATAGCTGTTGCTCGCGACAACGACCGGAGTACCGCCGTTCAGCGAGTGGGTCACATCCAACAGGCGCGAAGCATGGTCGTAGGTGTAATGGATATCCTCCGTGACGATTTCCTCGTCGGAGGTCTGGGCGTGCATCGGCACGCCTGCCATGATGGACGTAATGAGCACCAGCATGGCACATATAAATCTATTTTTAGAATTCATCTTGATATACGATTAGCATCCCCGCAGCCTAAAAACGGTGCGGGAGGAAATAAAGGGACGGGCAGAGCCGTCCCCATATTATAAAAAGGTTTACTCTCCTAATGTAATAGGACCAACTTATGTCTAAAGACTAATTTGAAGACGTCCATCTTCGTCACCAAAGTATACATAACACCCGTTTTGCCAACACAAATAAACAAAATAACAATACCTGCCGTGATCCGTTTTTACCATATCATTCAACGATGATCTGTACTTTTCAAGAATATAGGGAAAGCCAAAAGAATTGTACTCAGATGCCATCTCAACGTTCTCTTCCACAATACAGTCTTTTACTTGCTCATAGAATTCTTCTGTCACGACAATTGGAATATTATGCTGAATACTCCTAAGTAAAAATTCCAGAAAAGCATCTTCAGAGATAATCTTGATATTTAGGCAGTGGTATAGACTTAGAGGATCATAACAAAGAAGATCGACTATCCCATTATGTGAAATAGGCACTATACACTCAACTGGCTCCACTTTGCACAACACGGCATCCTGAACCTTATTCATACGATTTGTGCATGATGCAAAAAAACAGACCAATATAACAAGGACAGCCAGCGCGCGCAGTTTAATTGTCGACATTGTAGTAATCATAATCTCGTTCTTCAACTTTTAATACTCTTCTTACCTTATTTTCATAATCAATAGACAGGCGCTCGTCTGAATTGCCTTTTTCTCCTTCTATTTTATCTCCCATTCTGGCTTTTTCATGATCATATTCAACAGATGTTCCTTTTTCGTCATTCAGCATATGGCCAAGTTCATGAGCCAGACCTATTATTGGCGGCCTCTTACGTCCGGAATACGTATTATAATTGTCTGGGTTATAATACAACGTGTTCCTACTTTTCATGTATCCATTCCCCTTTTTACCATCCTCTCTTCTGTTGGTATGATAGATGTGATATACACTACCTGATTTTTCAAGATCACCTATACAATCACTTAAATCAGAATCTAATGCCGCCAACGATTGTAAATCGTTAGTTACCTTTGTGACATAGTTATCTACTCCCAAAAAAGCCAAAACCCTATCTAGCAAGCTACCGATTACAATCTTCATCCCATTAGGATCCTTGTATTTTATTGGATCCGATGCACAATAAGCATACGACGTCAAAGGATAGTATTTCTCCGCGAGTGGATCCACCGAGGTGAAGCGCCCCAGGGCAGGATCGTACATCCTCGCCTTGAAGTCGTACAGGCCGAGACCGTTGTCCAGGTACAGCTCGTTACCGCTGAAGCGGTAAGGCTGAGCCACAGAACCGGAGAGAGGAAGGGATCCTGTCTCCAGACCACCGTCTGTCGGATGCAGCTCCGCCATCGACGCCATCGCGTTGCTCGCATAGCTCAGACCGTACGGATAGTAGTGGTTCACCTGAGCCACAGCGCCGTCTGAACGGGCCGCGACCCTCGTGCTGCCCAGATGGTCCTTCAGGAAGAACACGTACTCCGAACCCAGGTTGCCTACGGAGACCATGCCGCCGTCGAACAGGACATACTTCAGCACACCGTCCTCGTACACCAGGTTGCCGCGGTAGTCTGTGGTACTTCCCGATGAGTCAGAGCCCGTGACCGTGCGGCTGATCTTCGTCCCGTCCGGAAGGTACGAGAACGTCTCCGCACCGCCCTGGTACGAGACAACCGCTGGCTGGTTGCCACGGTTGTACGACACAGTCATACCCCTGTTCAGATCCGATGTCATGTTGCCGTTGCCGTCGTAGCTGTACTCCACCGCCTGGTCTGCGCCGTCGCGGAAATCCATCGAGCCGGGCACGCTCGAACCCACGGAGACGTCCTCCGTGCGAACCAGGCGGTTGCCCTCGTATGTCATCGACAGGTTGTCCACGATGCCCTTACGAAGCAGGGTCCTGTCCCCGCTCCTCAGCAAAGATAGCATATTTCCCATTACGTCGTACGAGTAGCTCGTCCCGTAGCCTGACACCGGAGTACCATTCTCGCCGTACACCGCCGAGGTCAGGCGGCCCAGGCCGTCATAGGTGAAGTCGTAGCTGCGCATGCCGGCGTCCCCTGACGCACGCCACTCCATCGACGACACGTCGCCGCCGAAAAGGCCTGTCGTTCCGGGACTGCTGCCCGGGCGCGGATCCTCGTAGTGGAGGATCTCGCCGAACAGAGGACCGCCTATCTCTGTGATCCACGAGCGGACGTTGTAAGAATAGCTGGAGGAGAGGGAGGGGCTGACGCCCCTCTCCGTTCCAGAAAGCCTGCCAAGTTCGTCATAGCTGTTGCTCGCGACAACGACCGGAGTACCGCCGTTCAGCGAGTGGGTCACATCCAGCAGGCGCGAAGCATGGTCGTAGGTATAGGAAAGGTCCTCCCCTATGGAAGGGGAGACCGTGTTTTTCCTGTGTGCGCGATGCTGATGGACAGGGTTGCCCAGGAAATCGTACTCGACATCTTCGACACTCCATCCTCCGTCCGGATAGGAGATCTCCGAATGTGTCATGCGGCCTCTCTGGTCGTATCTCACTAGATTCCAGACAAGCTCGCTGCCGATTGACTCTCCCATCACATGCTGACACGAGCCAGTCTGCCTGCCCATGGTGCTGGGAATCGGTGAGCCATACAGAGACTGGCCGCACGGCAGGCCTGTGGAGAAATCCTCCAAGAATGCGTAGTCATCATAGTATGATGCCGACATAACCTGAGGCGAGACGAGGGACAAGCCTGAGCAGGCGTACCCTGCCAAAGGACCATTCTGACCGGCGTATTCCGCTTTCACGACAGTGGGTACCATCTCGCGGAGCGAAATGTTGCGGGAGCACACACCGCTGACACACTGCCTTCCATGAATGTCATAGAGGTAGAAAGTAGACTCTCCTCGGGAAGACTGAACTCCGTCCTGGCTCAGGACAAGCCTGTCGGCATCGTCGTAGACCATCTTCACCCAGCCGTTGCCGGGAAGCTTCTTGGCGCAGACCCTTTCACGCGCGTCGTAAAGATAAAGATAGGCATACTTGTCAATCTCAGAAATACTCAGGTTCTGGCTTCGGGAGAACTGCTCAGAGAGAGCGGGAGGAATCACGGCGGTAAGATTGTCAAGGCCGTCGTATATCATGTACGTGTCAAGATATTGCTCCTCGGATCCGTTCCTGGATACCTGTCGAGTCAGTATCTCCCTGCCGAGCCTGTCGGTGAAGGTGAGCGTCTCACGGCCGTCCTCGTCAGTCACCGACCTGACCTGAAGAGTCCCGTCAGGATAGCTTCCGGTACATCTCACCGTATGGTAGAAACCGACGAGGGGTATCAGTGAGAGTCTCAGACAGTTAAGATAGTTGTTTTCCGTACTGTTGCAGAGGTATTGCGTATGCACGTATCGATCAGACTGACGCCACGAATCTCCCGGGCCGTATTCCTTCTCAGGCCTTCCAAGAGGACTCCCGTCATATACTGTCTCGGAATAAGGGGTGCCATCACCCAGATTAGCGAGGGATGAACCGGTCTTCAGGGCTTCGGTGTCGACATGTAAGTCATTGTAAACGACATTGTGTCCGGGCATAATCACCGTTTCCCTGCTTGTCAAGGACGGCAGCCAATGTTTTGAAAGTCTGCCGTTCCCGTCATATTCCGTGAGGGACGCCATGGTCATCCCGGAAGGGCTGGCTCCGACTTCGTGGACAGACTCCTCCCTACCGAAGTCATCAAGCCAGGTCACCCTTTCCATCATAGATCCCGGATGTTCACTGCCGTCACGGCTGGTCAATATGTTGACGTGATTCCAACTAGTTGCCCGATATCTGATCAAAGGAATACACTCCAGGGATATCAGGATGGAGGAGTTCGCCTGGGATTCAACGGAGCTGAGCAGATTCACTGAAGAGGAATCCATGGATGTACTGCCAGAGATCGAGGCCATATTATCTGAGAACCCGCCATACCTGAGTAGGTATTTACCGGGAGGAAGAGATACGATAACACTGTCTCGGCGATCATGTTCGTCACCTATATAGACCTCAAGGGTGGAGCCATGGACCATGAACGGAAGCCTGGCATACAGAGACTCCCCGCTGTCCGTCACCGAATACAGATCCAGAAGAATACGGCAGTCCACCGATGGGAAAGCGGCGTCTATCCCGCGATGATAGGTGAACTCCCTGAGGTTGAAATGGACATCAAGGCTGTCATGCGACATGACGTAGCATGAGCGGTCGTCGGCGGGAGTATTGCCGGATACATATTTACGAAGACTGATTCCCGTGGCACGGCCGCGCACGAGAGGATATTCCGGGAGAAGAGGAGATGCTTGACCGAGACTGTCCAGGAGCTGGTCTGTCGGCTGAGCCTGGATGGCGGAGCAAAGTGAGACCGCCAGGATGAGGGGAACCATGAACCTCCTCTTGATATGATTGATGATTGTACGCATTATTCTAGTCGTTGTGATAATGATATTCATATTTTCTTACTGTCTTTATTTCTGGATCACCGGACTCGCCTCCGAAAACGACAGACTCCCTGGACAGACGTCCCAAAGCATCGTAGTCATAGAAGGTCGTAAGCCCGTCAGGAGCTATCGTCCTGGTCAGGTTAAGACGCGAGTCGTAACTGTAGCTCCATACCGGATTGCCATATACATCACGATCCGATGGGTCTGGTATTATTGGCTGTACGACAGCGTTGGCGGACTGCGGCTGAGCCGAACCTGCCGACACGGGCATCGATTCATACTCCGCCAGAGTCAGGCCTTCTACCCTCTTCATCAGGCGCTGGCCCTGTCTGGTCCACTGCAGGACGCTGTGAGTCCCGTGTTCCACGATCTCGGTCGGATTGCCATAGTCGTCAACATCAAGCACCTCATAATCCGTTCTGAGTGGGCCGTCAGCACCGAAACGGGTCTCAACCATGGATACATAACAGATCGGACGGTTCGTCTCGCCCGTATAGGAATATGTATTGATCGTAGACCTGGACTTCCCGCCATACGACACCTGAGTGGTGACCACCGGCGAGACAATATGTGCTGAAGTCATCCATCCATATTCCTGAGGATAGTCGGAAGGATAGGTGTAGGTCGTGACCCTCGGGTCTCCGTCACTCGACATCACGGATTCCGACACTACTCGCCTGCTCGGGCTATAACTCCTCCACGTGCTGTCGCAGTATTCCCGCTCACGGGTTACAGTTGAAGCAAGCATGTAGCTGTAGGTATTGGTATAGGTCAGCCAACCTATTACCGCACTCGTCACATTGTATGGATTTGAACTGAAGTACACCATCCTCTGGGTCGCAGTCAGAAGGGAATTGTCATTGACCCTGATGTAGCGATAGGATTCTGAGCGCACCTCAGTACCGTCTGCACGGTGCCATGAACGGGAAAGAAGCTTGCCGCGCTCGGCAGAATTGCTCGTGTAAGGGATTCCTGCACCACGGGCAACGTGATTGTACGAATGATAGGCAGGAACATCGTCATGGACATATCCGTGTATGTCCGTGCCATAGTTGCTGAATCGGTTGACGACATAGCCCAATGAGTTGCCGGACTGGTCCAGAGTCTCTTCTATGACACACGAATAGCCCACGTCAGGACTGTTAAGGTTTGTGACTGGAGACCCGAAACCGTACATGCTGGAGATTGTCATGCTTATCGGATACGGACCATACGAGCCGAGCAGGGGAATCCACTCCGTGTTGTACATCAATGTAGAATAGGAGACCGTGACAGGATCCTCCATCTTCGCTATGCCACTACTGACTGATGAGGGACTGAGAGACTCGCTATAATGATACACTTTCGAAGACACCACATCGCCCTCACGGGATAGTGAAGTGATGCTGCGCACCCTAAGCCCCCCGGATATACCCGGCATATCTGCCAGAACATGATTGGGCTGTTCAATTCGGGAATAGTCGTTCCGCTCATACTCGAACACCGTCCTGCCTCCCGTAGGATAGATGACCTCTGTAAGTGTCTCGCTTTTCATGCCGATGACGCTCGACGGAGCATCCATGCTCTGTGACGAAAGACTGTGGGTATGGCCGTTCCAGTAGCCCCAGCGGTCCGTCTGAGGAAGAATGTAACCTTTGGGCATACGACCCGGATCATAGACGAACCTGTACTCTGGCATGTCAAGGTCGGAGGTCTCCTCGGGAATGTAATAGAAAGGATACATCACGCCTCCGCCCTCAACGTATCTCGTGCTTATGTCCACCTGACCGGTACGCCATGCCACACGGCCCAGCTTACGACGGGTACCTTCCTCATATTCGAAAAGGACGGAGGTGTCACCTTCACCAAATATGTCGATCTTTATGCCGTACAGTACCATCGCCTTGAACAGACCGGCTATGTTCTGCCTCGCAATCGGGTCGGAGGAGTGGTCAAAGGATGGGAGAAGATACGTGAACTGGGTACTAGGGTCCGAATCGAAAACCTGATAGAGGGATGTCCTGGAAAAGCCGCCTTCGCTCCAATACAAGGCTCCACCGGTATAATTGTCCGCAAATGCGTCCGCGTATCTCCAGTCTGGCTTGTAGCCTAAGAGTATTCTCTCGTTTGGAGTGATTATGCTGGTGAGACGCGCAGGGAAGAGAAGAAATCCAGTGAAGCCGCGGCGCCCGGTGTTCATGCCATTATCCCCAGAGGCGGAGAAGCCCGACACCTGGACTCTGCTCGGGCTGTAACGTATGTCTGCCATCAGGTCACAGTCTGCACTCTCATACTGATATGTGACGACATGGCCGCCCGGAGTCTCTATCCTTCTCAGATGCCACGATGTGGCGACCAGGTCGCCTGTCCTCCTGGAATAGTATGGGACGCTGAAGTCCGTGGCATACAGTCCCCCGAAGGTGAAGCGGCAACCGTCTGGCGTCACCAGGACGAACTCGATGAAGTGACGACGGTTGGAGTCTCTCCCAGGCCACTGACCGAAGCTTGGGATTCTCGGACAACTGTTCTGCATCGTGTAGAAACCAGAGGAAGGATCAAATTCCACCTTTATGTCTTCGTCACTGACGACGACCCATTCACCTTGAGGACTGAGGTAGAAGTTTCCAGAATGGCCGAAGAAGCTGAATGAGAATTCGTCGGCCGACAGCTCGAACCATTCTGGACCTTCAGAGTTGGTGAAGTCTCGTGTAAGGACGTCAAACTGATTGTCTGTAATTCCTGCCATATGAGAATGGCTGCCATAATAACCGTTCTCATAACTGCCCGTCTTCTTCTCATCGGGAACGCCACGGACGGTACGCGAGATACAGCCGCCGCTCTGAAGGCTCCAGCCAAGTCCGACCGGACCTGGGTAGTTGTTCGGCCTGACGGATGAAAGATGGTAGCTCAGGATGATCGGGAAGGCCATGTTACCCACCTTCATCTCATGGATTGGAACGCTTATCTCAGGGACTCCAGTGAAAAGGCCCACAGGGACTGTCCCATAGGTGCCGAGACTTGCCGCCTCGGGCGATGGCACACTGTACACAGGAGCCACCTGGGCGACGGCAATAGCCGTCCTCAATGCTGCCGCAATCGCGGAGCATATGATTGTTCTTGTTATGTTATTTCTCATTTTCTGATACTGATCTTGACTTCCAGATGTCGGTGATCGAGTCGACGCCCAGAAGTATGGTTGATGAATAGTCCGCATAGCCTCTTGCTTGAGAGGCTCCCTCTTTCAGCGGATAGGAGGGAACTTAAAAAATTCTTATGCATAAAATTAATCTCTATGCGCATACCATTCCCCTGAACGGGTTTGAGTACGCACTATGGATACTGTCCCGGTATAAAACCGGGATGAAGATTACCGAAGTCCCCCTTTAGCGAGGACTGTCGGCTGGTATGTGCATAGCGCTTCGGGAAAGGCAGAGTTTGGAAAAGTGGAAAACTCTGCCTATTTTTGAAACGCCTATGCAAAACAGGGGCGACTAATCCCTGTTATGTACCAAACCCATGGCACCTAAATGGAGCACTGATCTTGGCGGATGGAGCTCCATTTTTTATAGTCTCTACTCGAGTCTACATCATAAGAATATTTTTTTGTTAATACATAACTACCCACCCTACGCACGATAGTGTGTGGGCATGCGCCATCCACGTATGGAATGTGGATGGCGATGTCCGTGTGTATAGGTTTTGTGTTCGGGTATGTCGATTATTTGTGGACGACGCGGTCGCGAAGCTCGGCGAGCTTTGCTGAATTCCAACGGTCGGTGGTACCTACGAGGTAGCCGGTGATACGCTGGAGCTTGTCAATCCTCTCGCTGCCGCAGTGAGGACATACGGTGAGACCAGCATCCGCATTCTCGAAGCCACAGTCGAGGCAACGGTTACGGTTGTGGTTGACTGAGCAGTAACCGATGTTGTACTTGTCCATGAGGTCCACGATAGCCATGATCGCATCTGGGTTGTGGGTAGCATCGCCGTCGATCTCGACATAGAAGATGTGGCCACCGCGGGTAAGGTCATGGTAAGGTCCCTCGATCTCTGCCTTGTGCTTAGGAGAGCAGTGGTAGTATACAGGGACATGGTTGGAGTTGGTGTAGTACTCCCTGTCGGTGATACCCTCGATCTTGCCGAACTTCTTCTTGTCCATCCTGGTGAAGCGACCTGAAAGGCCCTCTGCAGGGGTTGCGAGGATACTGAAGTTGTGCTTGAACTTCTCGGAGTACTCGTTTGCCTTGTCGCGCATGTAGGTAACGATGCGGAGACCGAGCTCCTGGGAAGCAGGAGACTCACCGTGATGCTTGCCGGTGAGGGCGACGAGACACTCTGCGAGGCCGATGAAACCGATACCGAGGGTACCCTGGTTGATAACCGACTCGATGGTGTCGTCCTCCTTGAGGTTCTCCGAACCGATCCAGAGATTGCTCATAAGGAGAGGGAACTGCTTCTTGAGCGCGGTCTTCTGGAAGTTGAAACGCTCGTTGAGCTGCTTTGCTGCGATGTCGAGCACGCCGTCAAGCTTGTTGAAGAATGCCTGTACCCTGTCCTCCTGGTCCTCGATGCCCATGCACTCGATGCCGAGACGCACGAGGTTGAGGGTGGTGAAGCTGAGGTTACCGCGGCCTACGGATGTCTTAGGTCCGAAGCGGTTCTCGAATACGCGGGTACGGCAACCCATGGTCGCGCACTCATGGTTGTACCTCTTAGGATCGTTGATGTCCCATGCCTCGTTCTGGTTGAACGTTGCGTCGAGGTTGATGAAGTTAGGGAAGAATCTTCTCGCGCTCACCTTGCACGCGAACTTATAAAGATCGTAGTTCTTGTCTTCAGGGAGGTAGCTGATACCTTTCTTCTTCTTCCAAATCTGGATAGGGAAGATGGCGGTGCTTCCGTTGCCCACACCCTCGTAAGTGGTGTTGAGGATCTCACGGATGATGCATCGTCCTTCAGCAGAGGTATCGGTACCATAGTTGATTGAGCTGAACACCACCTGGTTTCCACCGCGAGAGTGGATAGTGTTCATGTTGTGGACGAAGGCCTCCATTGACTGGTGTACCCTGTTCACGGTCTCGTTGATCGCATGCTGCACGATTCTCTCGTCGCCCATCACGCCTGAGAGAGGGCGCTTGATGTAGTCGTCGATGCGGACGTCGTGGAGACGGCTGTAGTCATCACCGTTGAGGTCGGCGATCTTGTCGATCTCCTCAATGAAGCTCTTCCTTACGAAAGGAGCGAGATAGAAGTCGAACGCAGGGATTGCCTGACCACCGTGCATCTCGTTCTGGCAAGTCTCCATCGAGATACATCCGAGGATGCTGGCAGTCTCGATCCTCTTTGCCGGGCGAGACTCGCCGTGGCCTGCAGAAAGACCACCCTCGAGAATCTTGTCGAGAGGATGCTGGACGCAGGTAAGAGACTTGGTAGGATAGTAGTCCTTGTCATGGATATGGATGTAGCCGTTCTTGACAGCCTCCCTCACGTCCTCGGAGAGAAGGCACTCGTCAACGAAGCTCTTCGTAGACTCGGAAGCGAACTTCATCATCATGCCGGCAGGAGTGTCGGCATTCATGTTGGCGTTCTCACGGGTGATGTCGGTAGACTGAGCCTCGATGATCTCCTGGAAAATCTCGCGAGACTTTGCCTTGCGGGCAAGGTTACGCTGGTTACGATAGGCGATGTACTTCTTTGCGACCTCCTTGCGTGGGCTCTTCATGAGCTCCATCTCGACGAGGTCCTGAATCTCCTCCACGCTGAGGGACTCGCGCTCGTTCTTGGTTACGGACGCAGCGATTTCTGCTGCGAGGACGATGTCCTCACCGCCTTCGGTGACTGCCATTGCCTTGAGTACGGCATCGATGATCTTTCTCTTGTCAAACTCTACGAGACGTCCGTCTCTCTTGACTACATTCTTTACCATGAGAACTCTGTTTAGGTGGTTAGTTCTGACTTTCAATTCAAACGGATGACAAAGATAAATCATTTAGCACCAAAACGAGCGTCAGAAGCCGAAAAAAGTTTTCAACAATAACAGCAAAAGCCTGTTAACTCATTAGCTAACAGGCTTTTAATACCAATTTTAATTTAGAATTTCTAAAAATTAGAGTAGGTATGATAACTTTCTTGTTAAATCCTTACTCAGCAATCCAGACGAGGACATGGCGGTCGAAGATCATGTATCCGAGCTCGAATTCCTCCTCGTGTCCGTCCTTGTGGATGAAGGTCGCCTCAAGCTCGCCCTCTCCCTTAGGATTGAACCTCTCGAGTTCGATCTGCTCCGCATAGTCGACGCGGTTGATTGACATTCTCTTGTAGATGGCCTCCTTTGCGCACCAGTAGATCGCGAGCTGCTCCTTCCTGTCCTCTGCATCGTCGTCCAGGTCGTCGATCTCGTCCTCGGAGAGGGCCCTCTTCTCGACTGCGGTGAAGTCCCTGTCGAGAGACTCGATGTCGATTCCGAGGTCGTCCTCGTCGTGGGTGATGATGGCTACGTACTTGTCTGTATGGGTGATGCTGATGCTGGTGATACAGTTCTCGAGGTATGGCTTGCCGTTGTCGTGGTGGCTGAGGTACATCTTCTCCTCGAACACCTCGTTCAGGAGTGCGCGCACAGCGAGTCTCTGCTTTCTCTGCGCATCGTTGCGGAAGAGCATGATCTCTTCCATCTCATCTGTAGGGACGGAGCTCAGGTCGATGAGTTCCTGTTCGGTCTCGGTTATCTGCCAGACTGCGATCTCCGCCTTGTTTTCAAGTTTCTTTCTAAGATATAGTGCCATATATACGTCTGTCGCGCTCCCCTTACGAAAGAGGAGTGCAATTGATGTTTCCTATAGTTATGATATTATTTGCAGCGTCCGACAACGGGTCGTCAGAAGGCTGATCCGTCGGAATTGCACAGAGTGCTATTGCTGGACTGGGAGGTTGTTCCACTGCTGTAGTTATTCTTTGATTCGGCTGCAAATATAGTGTTTTTTTGGAATATGTTACCTATATTTGCATTGATTCGGGTCCTAGCCCCGAAAAACTATGAAATCACTAATCAATTAAATAACTATGAATTATTTAACTAACGAGAAACTCGTAATCGTCGGTGCCGGTGGAGCAATCGGTTCCAACATGGCACAGACAGCCCTCATGCTTGGCCTTACCCCTAACATCTGTCTCTATGATATCTTCGCACCTGGTTGCGAGGGCGTAGCAGAGGAAATGCGTCACTGCGGCTTCGAAGGTGCAAATGTAACCTGGACCGTAGATCCAAAGGAAGCTTTCACCGGTGCAAAGTACATCATCTCATCAGGTGGAGCACCTCGTAAGGACGGTATGACCCGTGAGGACCTCCTCAAGGGCAACTGCCAGATCGCCGCTCAGTTCGGTGACTATGTAAAGGAATATTGCCCAGACGTAAAGCACGTTGTCGTTATCTTCAACCCTGCTGACGTTACAGCTCTCACCGCTCTCATCCACTCAGGCCTCAAGCCAAGCCAGCTTACCTCACTCGCTGCTCTCGACTCAACTCGTCTCCAGAGCAACCTCGCTAAGGAGTTCGGCGTTCCTCAGAGCGCAGTTACCGGTGCACACACCTATGGTGGTCACGGCGAGCAGATGGCAGTATTCGCATCTAAGGTAAAGGTTGACGGCAAGCCTCTCTCTGAGATGGGTCTTTCTGCTGAGAAGATGGCTGAGATCAAGCACAACACCATCCAGGGTGGTTCTGCAATCATCAAGCTCCGTGGCCGTTCATCATTCCAGAGCCCTGCATACTGCTCAGTGAAGATGATCGAGGCTGCTATGGGCGGCGCTCCTTTCACCCTTCCTGCAGGTACCTATGTAAACTGCGACAAGTGCGGTTTCAAGAACGTGTTCATGGCGATGCCTACCACTATCGACGCTACCGGCGTACACTATGTACAGCCTACCGGTACTGAGGAAGAGCTCGCAGCTCTCAACTCTTCTTACGAGCACCTCTGCAAGATGCGTCAGGAGATCATCGATCTCGGCATCGTACCTCCAGTAGAGGAGTGGAAGAGCCTCAACGCCAATCTTTAATTGACTTGCCCTCGGGCATAACGATAAAGAAATCGAGTAGGAGGAAAACAAAAGTAGTTTCCTCCTACTTTTGTTTTCCGACCTCTCACACCACCGTACGTGCCGTTCGGCATACGGCGGTTCTTCATTGTTCAGTGCAATTTGACGTAGTAGTCCATAAGACAAGGATAG
>NZ_JBAEER010000126.1:0-13822 GCF_056207615.1 Candidatus Cryptobacteroides sp.
CGGACTCGGTGTCAAGTGCTGAGGTCGCCTCGTCAAGGATGAGGATAGGCGGGTTCTTCAGAATGGCGCGGGCGATGCTGATCCTCTGCCTCTGGCCTCCGGAGAGCTTGCCTCCTCGGTCGCCTATCATGGTCTCGTAACCATTTTCCTTCTCCATGATGAAGTCGTGGGCATTTGCGACCTTGGCCGCTGCCACCACCTGCTCCATCGTTGCGCCTTCCACTCCGAAGGCTATGTTGTTGAATATGGTGTCGTTGAAGAGTATCGCTTCCTGGTTGACGTTTCCGATGAGGGAGCGGAGGTCCTTGATCCTGACGTCCTTGACATCCTTGCCGTCGATGGTGATAGAACCTTCGACCACGTCGTGGTAGCGCGGGATGAGGTCCACGAGGGTGGACTTTCCGCTGCCGGACTGTCCCACGAGAGCTATGGTCTTGCCCTTTCCTATCTTCAGGTCAATGTCGCTGAGCACATCCTTGGCTCCTCCGTTGTAGCGGAAGCTTACGCCCTTGAACTCGATGCTGTCCTCGAACGAACTGAGGTCCTTGGGTTCCGCAGCTTCCTTGATGTTGTTCTCCGTGAGGAGTATCTTGTCGATACGCTCCATCGAAGCGAGGCCCTTGGGGATGTTGTATCCTGCCCTGGAGAACTCCTTGAGCGGCTGGAGCACGCTGTAGAGTATGATCATGTAGAATATGAAGGTAGGAGCGTCGATGATGGTCTTCTCATTGAGGATGAGGGTGCCGCCGAACCAGAGTACCAGCATGATCATGCATGTTCCGAGGAATTCGCTGACCGGATGGGCCGAAACCTGGCGTACCTGGACCTTTCCGTAGATGTCCCTGAAGCCATTGCAGGTGTCCTCGAACCTTTTCGACATCTTGTCCTCTGCGATGAAGGCCTTGATGATGCGCAGACCACCGAGGGTCTCGTCGAGCTGGGTCATGATGTCGCTCCACTTGGCCTGGGACGCGAGCGAATCCCTCTTGAGGGTCTTGCCGAGCGCGCTCATTCCCCATGCGAGCAGCGGAACCACGGTGACCGTGAAGAGGGTGAGCTGCCAGCTCAGGGTGACGAGGGTCGCGAAGTAGATGATTATGAGGATAGGGTTCTTGATGAGCATGTCCAGCGAGCTCATGATCGAATACTCCACCTCGTTCACGTCGCCGCTCATCCTGGCTACGATGTCTCCTTTCCTCTCATCGGTATAAAATCCCATCGGAAGCCCCATGAGCTTGTTGTATACCTGGGTCCTGATATCTCTTACGATACCGGTCCTGAGCGGAATCATCACAGCGGACGAACCGAAGTAGCATGCACACTTGAGGGCAGTGGTGATGCCGAGGAAAAGGCCGAGTATGAGCAGGGTGGTGGAACCGCCGTAGCTGACGATCAGCTGCTGCGCGAATGCATAGAAGTTGTTGAGGGCCAATTCCTTGATTCCCATACCCGGAGTGTCCCACGCGAGCATCTGGTACTCCGTGGTGTCCATCTTGAAGAGTATCTGCAGGATGGGGATTATCAGCGAGAACGAGAATACGTTGAAAATTGCCGAGAATATGTTGAGGAACACTGAACCGGCGAGATAGCTCTTGTACGGAGCCACGAATCGCTTGAGCAGTTGCCAGAATTCTTTCATCTTGGTGGATCTTAATCCTCCAAAGATAATGAATCTAGAGCATATTTTCAATCCAATGGAACATGAAAATGATGCGCTTTGCCAGCACGTCGAGCTTGAGGGTCTCGACCGTGTCGTCAGGCTTGTTCGTCTTCATGGTTATGCCGGAGGTGAAGAGGACCGCAGGAATGTTTTTCTGTACGAAAGGACGGAGGTCGGTCACTCTGCTGTAGAACATCTCCGTGAACCTTTCGCTGCCGTAATAGTCGAAGGCGAGATCGAGATTGGTCCCATAGTTCATGTTGACGAAGTTGGCTGTCACCTGCTTGCTCTTGGCTACGGTCTCGTTGCCGAGCATGATGATGAAATCCTCCCTTCCTGAACGGAGAGGGGCAAGCGACGAACCGATCTGGTCGATGTCGACGACCATGCGTATCTTGTTGATGCTGATGAGCTTCTTCGTGATCGGGTCCTTCAGTCTTGCGCTGCCGATGAGGCTGTATAGGGCCTCGGCACCTGCCATGCTGGCTTCCTTTGCATCCAGAGCCACGAAGAGTATGTTGCTGGAGTAGGTCCTGCCGAGAGTCTTCATGTAGTTGAACATGGAGGCTATGTTCACAAGCGAGGCGACTCCCGACGCGTTGCTGTCAGCACCCGGATATATCTGGTCATGGAGTATTCCGAGATGGTCGTAGTGGGCCATGACGATGATGTAGGTGTCCCTCGGAACCCTCTTCGATCCCGGAATCATGCCCATGATGTTGTGGCCGACCTTACCTTCCCCGAATCTGAAAGATTTCGAGTAGGTGTCGCTTACTGGCATGAGATTCGCTTTCTTGAAGTGGTCCACAACCCAGAACGCCGCAACGCTCGCTCCTTTGCTGCCCGGTGCGCGGCCTTCGCACATCTCGGAGGTGAGGAAACCGATCTGATCCTCAAGGTCACCGACGCCGACCATGTTGTCGACCCCCTGCGCGATACAGGTGATATCTACTGATATCAAGGTAAGTAGTATGAGGATTTTTTTGTACATTTGCAAATTGCGGATTTTGGACCGCCAAAAATACGAATTAATAGGACAATTAGGAAATTTTTAGTGCTGCGCAAGTTCAAAATAATGCTTCTGACGGCTGTGCTCCTGGTGGGTGCAAGCTTCGGCGCGCATGCCCAGTACGATACCGACGTGTTCTATATCCGTGGACGTCAGGCCTTGGCAGACGGAAAGTATGCGCAGGCGATAGATAACTTCAACATCCTGACCCAGCTTGACTCCACCGATTACTGGACCTTCTTCTTCCGCGGAATCGCAAAGTACGACCTCGGCGACCTCCGTGGCGCGCAGGCTGACTTCAACACTTCCGTCAGACTGAATCCTGTGTTCACGAACGGATACCACTATCGCGCGATCACGCTCAGCCGATTCGGACGCTACGAGGAAGCACTCGAAGACCTCGAGACTGCGGTGAGGCTCAGGCCGGGCTATGTGGGACTTTACTTCACCAGGGGAGTGACCTACTTCCTTTCTCAGCAGTTCGACAAGGCCATCTCGGATTTCGACAAATATATCCGAAAGGAGCCTAAGGATCCTTCCGCATATCTGAACAGGGGAGCATCCTACCTCTTCCTCGGCGATACCCTCAAGGCCGTGAACGATTACAACAAGGCCATCAAGATCGACCGCTATGATCCGGAAGGATTCATGCGAAGGGGCCGTGTCTATGCTGCTCAGGGTGACTATGACAACGCCATCGCCGACATGAACCATGCGATCGAACTCGACACGACCAACACCAGGGCCTATTTCGACAGGGCCATCATGGCGTATGAGCGTAACGACTATATGTCAGCGATGAGCGACCTGAACACCGTGCTGCGGCATGAGCCGGGAAACGCACTGTCACTGTACAACCGCGGACTCATCAACGCGCAGGTGGGTGAGTACGAGGCTGCGCTCGAAGATCTGGACAGGGTGCTGAACATCAATCCGGAGAACGTGCTGGCGTACTTCAACCGAGCGTCCGTGTTCATAAACATGGAACGCTGGGAAGATGCATTGGACGACTATGACATGGCGATTTCTCTCTATCCGGACTTCGCGAAGGCATATATGAACAGATCGTATGTGAAGCGGCAGCTGGGACGTCTGAAATCCTCGAAGGAAGACTACGACATAGCTCAGCGCAAGGTCCGCGAATACCGTGCAAAGAACAGCTCCGGTGAAGCGTCATTCGCCGATACGACCAAGAAATACAGCTCCCTGCTCGCTCTCGATGCGGATTTCGCGCAGAAGGACTTCGACGACGAGCTGCTTCAGCACAGGGATATCGACATCCATCTCCGTCCGCTCTACCGCTACGTGATCGATCCGAACAAGGACGCGGCCCAGTATGCGCTTTCACGCAAGTATGAGAATCCTCTCCTGACAAGGTTCGAAGGCACTTCCCAGGTTCCTGTGTCCATCACGGACAAGCCGGCGCGCCTGAATTCGGCAGAGCTCACGGCGCTCGAGCAGACACTCTACGATGACGACAGCGGAACAGCAAGGAACGCCTTCCTGCGGTCTATCTATGAAGGTGAAGGAAAACGATACAATTCGGCCCTGAACTACCTTGACATGGCGATTGACGCTGCAGTCGAAGGTCAGGACGCGGCCGACGGATATGAAAACTATTACAAGGGCTTCTACATGATGAACCGCGGCGTGCTTCGTGCCGAGATGATCGACTTCATCTCGTCCATGGACAACAGCGTGCAGGTTCTCACCATGGACGACGCCCACAATGCAAAGGCAAGGGTCAGGGATGTCTCGTACCAGCAGTACGACTACTCCGAGGCCATAGCCGATATGGAAGAGGCTGCCAAGCTGGCACCCGGCTTACCATACACATATTTTAACCTAGGAAACCTATATTGTCTCTCGTCGGAGCATCTTGCCTCCATCGAGAACTACACGAAGGCCATCAGCATCTATCCGTACATGGGTGATGCCTACTATAACCGAGGCCTCGTGCTCATTTATCTCAAGGACAAGGAGAAGGGTTGCATCGACCTTTCACGCGCCGGTGAGCTCGGCGTGGCAGAGTCCTATGCTGTAATCAAGAAATATTGCGAAGACGAGAATGATAGGTAACTTGAAATTCATGAGTTTCCACAGTGGTAGTTGTGGCAATTGCTATTACCTGGGTGATGGCAAGAAGGGAGTGATAATTGATGCCGGAGTGAGCCTCAGGCGCCTGAAGAAATACCTGGGCGACATGGGACTGAGCTACGACTCTTTCGGGGTGGTGCTGATCACGCACTGCCATCTCGATCATATCCGCCACCTTGGGTCCTTCTGCAAGAAGCTCCTCAAGCCGGTTTATACCACATCCATGATACATGGCGCCCTCGGCGCACACACCTTCACGCGCGACCATATCGGCTCATGCCGCAAGATCGCTGAACTCGGAGAATGGACCGAGGTGCTTCCGGAAGTCAAAGTGCGCCCGTTCGAGGTGGAGCACGACGCCAACCAGACCGTCGGCTATGCCATAGACTTCGAAGGATATAGGTTCGTCATCATGACTGACCTCGGAAGGGTTTCGGACGAGGCTGTCGAACTTTCACGTACCGCGTCAACTGTCGTCATAGAGTCAAATTACGACATCGACCAGCTCATGACCGGACCGTATACTCCGGAACTGAAGAAGAGAATACTCGAGGACAGCGGCCATCTCAGCAACGATGACTGTGCCCTTGCCCTCAAGAGGATAGCGCACGATGGTCTGAAGAACGTGTTCCTCTGCCACCGCAGCCACAACAATAACACGGAGAAACTCGCGTACAACTGCTCCAAGACGGCTCTCAAGGAGATCGGACGTGACGATATCGTGCTCCGTGTGCTTCCTCGTGACTACCCGTCACAGGAATTCATGTTAAAGTAGAAAAGATGAAATCGATTTCAAGATTGCTCGGTATGTTGGCTCTCGCGGCTGTTTCGGCATGTTCCTATGTGGATATGGCCGAACCCGTACCGGAATTCTACCTTCCGGAGGTTCTGTACGATGGCCAGACCTATGTGTTCAAGGACCTTGTGCCGAGAATCAGCTACCGGTGGTCTCTCAGTGACGAGTCTAATGCCTGGTTCGAGAACGACATGCTCGTCGCCTCGTCGCGAGACACCAAGGCCATAGTTGAGGAGGAGCACATGGCAAGACCTCTCACCGTTCTTGCCCAAAACCGCAGGCATCCCGAGTACACCTACGAACGTAAGACCGAGATACATCCATGGGAGCTCATATTCGTCGCCATGAATGACATGGCTCTCGGAGGAGGTAGCTGCTCAGTGGATGCTACTGTGAAGCTTGCGATGTATGATGTCGTAAGTCGAAAGGTCATAGGCGGCATCGACGACGGCAAGAGACTTCCCAAGTACAGGGACGTTGAGCTTGTCCTCGAGTCCATCGACCAGGAGTCCGGCTTGGAACTCATCGCCGCTGATGACGTGTTCATGACCTTCAAGGCAGTGCAGCCCGGAAGCTACACCGTAGTCGCCTCTCTCAAGAACGGCTCCCGCAAGGACAAGGACATCGTTGCCACCGCGACCCTGGTCGTAGAATAAAATATCAAGTGATAAAAATAAGAAGCGGCGTCCCGAAGGGCGCCGCTTCTTGGTTTATCGCTTGTGTTCCAATTAGCACTTAGGACCAGCAGCAACAAGGGCCTTACCAGCCTCGTTGGTGGTGTACTTAGCGAAGTTCTTAACGAAACGAGCAGCGAGATCCTTTGCCTTCTCCTCCCAGATAGCTGGATCAGCGTAGGTGTCGCGAGGGTCGAGGATTGCAGGGTTTACGTTAGGAAGTGAGGTAGGAACCTCGAAGTCGAACATAGGGATCATCTTGGTCTCAGCCTTGAGGATTGAACCGTCGAGGATAGCGTCGATGATACCACGGGTATCAGGAATGCTGATACGCTTGCCAGTACCGTTCCAACCAGTGTTAACGAGGTAAGCCTTAGCACCAGATACGTTCATCTTCTTTACGAGCTCCTCAGCGTACTTGGTAGGGTGAAGCTCGAGGAATGCCTGGCCGAAGCAAGCAGAGAAGGTAGGAGTAGGCTCGGTGATACCGCGCTCAGTACCTGCAAGCTTAGCGGTGAAACCTGAGAGGAAGTAGTACTGAGTCTGCTCAGGAGTAAGGATTGAAACTGGAGGAAGAACACCGAATGCATCAGCTGAAACGAAGATGACATTCTTTGCAGCAGGTGCTGAAGAACCTGGCTGGATGTTGTTGATATGGTTGATAGGGTAAGATACGCGAGTGTTCTCGGTAACTGACTTGTCGTTGAAGTCGATCTTGCCGTCAGCAGCTACGGTTACGTTCTCGAGGAGAGCGTTGCGCTTGATTGCACCGTAGATGTCTGGCTCATGCTCCTTAGAGAGGCCGATAACCTTAGCGTAGCAGCCACCCTCGAAGTTGAAGACGCCGTTGTCATCCCAACCGTGCTCGTCATCACCGATGAGGCGACGCTTAGGGTCGGTAGAAAGGGTAGTCTTACCAGTACCTGAGAGACCGAAGAAGATAGCGGTGTTCTCACCGTTCATGTCGCAGTTTGCAGAGCAGTGCATTGAAGCGATGCCCTTGAGTGGAAGGTAGTAGTTCATCATAGAGAACATACCCTTCTTCATCTCACCACCGTACCAGGTGTTGATGATGACCTGCTCGCGTGAAGTTACGTTGAAAGCAACGCAAGTCTCAGAGTTGAGGCCGAGCTCAGCGTAGTTGGTAACCTTTGCCTTAGAAGCGTTGTAGATGATGAAGTCAGGAGTGAAGTTTGCAAGCTCCTCAGCGGTAGGCTGGATGAACATGTTGGTCACGAAGTGTGCCTGCCATGCAACCTCAACGATGAAACGAACGGCCATACGGGTGTCAGCGTTTGCACCGCAGAATGCGTCAACGACGTAGAGGTTCTTGTTGCAGAGCTCCTGCTTTGCGATATCCTTAACCTTAGCCCAAACGTCCTCAGACATTGGATGGTTGTCGTTCTTGTAGCCCTCGGTAGTCCACCAAACGGTGTCCTTAGAGTTCTCGTCCATAACGATGTACTTGTCCTTAGGAGAACGGCCGGTGTAGATACCAGTCATGACGTTTACAGCGTCAAGCTCAGTGTTCTGACCTACCTCGTAACCCTCGAGGCCAGCCTTAGTCTCCTCAGCGTAGAGGACTTCGTAAGAAGGGTTGTGTGCGATCACTGTTGAACCAGTGATACCGTACTGTGTCAAATCAAGATTTGCCATAATTTTTTTATATGAATTTTAAGAGTTTCGTTCTAAACCGAAATTGTTGCAAATGTACAAATAATCGCAAACTTTAACAATACTTGCCTCGACTTATTTTTAATAATTGTGTGTTTTTCGTACTTTTGTGTGTCGTGGAACATGGACTATGACTCCTAGGGAAGTTTTGAAGGAATATTGGGGCTATGACTCTTTCCGCTCGGTGCAGGAAGAGGTCATAGATGCTGCGCTTTCAGGTAAGGATGTGCTTGCCCTGATGCCTACCGGAGGAGGCAAATCCGTGTGCTTCCAGGTGCCCGCCCTGATGAGCGAGGGTATAGCGATAGTCGTGACTCCGCTGATCTCGCTGATGAAGGACCAGGTGAGGAATCTCGAGTCCCGCGGAATACGCGCTCTGAGCATCCACATGGGTATGACCCGCAGGGAAGTGGAGCTGGCGCTGAACAACGCTGCATACGGCGGATACAAGTTCCTCTACCTCTCGCCGGAGAGGCTCTCGACCCGACTGTTCCAGGGCTATTTGAACCAGTTGGACATCAGCTACATAGTCGTAGATGAGGCCCATTGCATCTCCCAGTGGGGATATGACTTCAGGCCGGACTACCTGAACATAGGAAAGCTCCGCGAGCTGACAGACGCGCCGGTGATCGCGCTCACGGCTACCGCCACTCCGGAGGTCGCGTACGATATCATGTCCCGACTCTCCGGCACCGTCGGTGACAATGCCGGCACGAGCGAAGCATTTGCCCGGACTAGGGTGGCCCGGAGCCTTGCGCAGGGCCATCTGCGGAGCGAGGCCGGCATTGGCGCCGACGCAACAGATAAGAGCGAAGCATTTGCCCGGACTGGGGAAACAATAAGCAAGGCCCCGGGGAACTTCGTACTTGTGAAGACAAGCTTCGCCAGGGACAATCTCTCATACATAGTAAGGAACTGCGAGGACAAGCTCGGCAAGATGCTCGAGGTGTGCAACGGCGTCGCCGGAACGGGCGTCGTATATGTGCGTAGCCGCAAGCGCTGCGAGGAACTGTCCGCGTTCCTTATCGCGCAGGGCGTGTCAGCCTCCTTCTACCATGCAGGACTAAGCTCCTCGATGCGTGCCAAGAGGCAGGAAGAGTGGCTCGAGGGCAGCGTGAGGGTAATGGTATGTACCAATGCATTCGGCATGGGAATCGACAAGCCGGACGTGAGGTTCGTGATCCATTATGACGTCCCGGATAGCCCGGAGGCATATTTCCAGGAGGCAGGCCGCGCAGGAAGGGACGGCAAGCGCTCCTTCGCCGTGCTCCTGTGGAACACTTCAGACATCCAGCGTCTGCACCAGATCGGGACGGTATCGTTCCCGGAACTCGAATATATAGAGAAGGTCTATCACCAGCTCCACGCCATGTACGGCATCCCATACGACACCGGAATGGGCAGGGAACTGCGCTTCGACCTCGAGGCTTTCTGCAGCCAGTACAAGCTCAACCGCAGCCAGGCCTTCCATGCCTTGAAATACATCGAAAGGGAAGGACATTGGTCCATGGCGGACAAGGTCGACATCCCGACAAGGATACAGATTGCCGTGTCGAGACAGGAACTCTACGGGGTGGAACTCGAGGACCCGAAAATGAAGGAGTTCCTCGAGATGCTGATGCGCAGGTATACGGGTGTCTTCTCCTACACCGTGCCGATAGAGGAGGATTTCATCGCAAATGAGCTGGACATGAGCGTCGCCCAGCTGCGCCAGCTGATGTACAGGCTCGCGCTCAACCATGTGGTGAGATACGTGCCAGCTGCCGTGTCCGACATCATCTTCCTCCAGCACAACCATCTCCAGCCGAAGAACGTCTGCCTCAGCCCGGAGCGTTACCGCAAGCTCAAGGAATCGTTCTCCAAGCGCTCCGAGACCATGATAGGCTATGCCTCAGAGGATACCGAATGCAGAAGTCGCTTCCTCCTCAGGTATTTCGGAGAAAGCGACTCAAAGGATTGCGGAACTTGCGACGTCTGCCGCGCCCGCAGATAATCTTATACTTTACTTACACCATCTGTCAAGCCATCCGAAGAGCTCTCTGTGCCAGTAGAGCGAGTTCTGTGGCTGGATGATCCAGTGGTTCTCCTCCGGGAAGATTACGAGCCTGCTAGGAACGCCCATCATCTGTGCGGCGTTGAATGCTGCCATGCCCTGCTCGTAAGGAATGCGGTAGTCCATCATGCCGTGGATGCAGAGGATAGGGGTGTGCCAGTTGAGTACCATGCTCTCAGGATCATGAGCATAGTGGCGCACGGTCTTGGCTGCGGTAGAATAAGGTGCACCTGCCTGCTGGAGGCCACCGAAGGTCACGCCGTCGCCCTGGGCACCCATCTGACCAGGAGTATACGCAAACTCGCTGAGTCCGCCGTTGTCGAAGTTTGCGAACCACATTTCCTCGG
Source organism: Candidatus Cryptobacteroides sp. (assembly GCF_056207615.1). Lineage (NCBI taxonomy): Bacteria > Pseudomonadati > Bacteroidota > Bacteroidia > Bacteroidales > Candidatus Cryptobacteroides > Candidatus Cryptobacteroides sp. The sequence goes on from NZ_JBAEER010000126.1 coordinate 10,311, forward strand.
TGGTGTACCACATCTGCTTCTCGTTGAAGATACCGGCATGGGATACGAAACAGTCATAGAGGTCTCCGTGGAGGCCTTCGAGCATGTATGCTGAGAATCCACCATAAGATGCACCCACGCACGCGAGCTTGCTCACGTAAGGCTGGCTCTTCATGTAGCGTCCTGCGGTGAGGTAGTCCTGCATGTTGAGTCCTACATAGTCGCCGCTGATCTCTTCCTTCCATTCCTGGCCGAACGCGGTGGTTCCGCGGCGGTTAGGCATGATCACGATGTAGCCGTTCTCTGCCATGAGCCTGTAGCACCAGCGGTAGCTCCAATCCTGGCTGTTGGTGCCCTGAGGACCGCCGAGTACGATCTCGACTGCAGGGTACTGCTTGCTCGGGTCGAACTTGGGAGGGTAGAGTACCCAGCACTGCATCTGCTTGCCGTCCACGGTCTCGAGCCATACGCTCTCAGACCTGGGAGCCTCGAGATTGCCGAGGAGATGGTCGTTCTCCTTGGTGAGTACGTTCCACTGGGCATAGCCCTGCTCGCCGAGGGTGAGCTTGATCAGCTCGACTGGGCGGTTGAGGCAGTAGTTGCTTGCGTAGAGGGTGTTGCCGCAGATGGCGAAAGGACTGAAGAAGTCGTAAGGCTCATCATCGGCGGTGAGCTGGCGGAGGCTGTCTTCGAGGGTCACGCGATAGAGCTTCTGGATGCCGTTGTCGAGGGCAGCGAAGACCATGCTCTTGCTGTCAGCATCCCAGACGAGACCGGACTTGTCGCGGTCGAGGCCGGCTGCAAGCTCACATGTCTCTCCGAACGAGATGCCCACGCTCTGACCTTCCTCGGCAGCAGAATATTTCACGTCGCAGACGAGTATCCTCTGTGCGTCGGCCTCATAGCCGTCGCGAGGCATTGAGATCCAGGCGAGCTTGCTTCCGTCAGGGCTCCAGAGAGGGTCGGTGTCGTAGCCGCCGTCACCCTTCACGGTGATGGTCGCGCCGGTTACGATGTCATATACATAGATACCGCAGTTGGTAGAGAATGCGTACTCCTTACCCATGTGCTTGCGGCAAGAATATGCGATATAGCGTCCGTTTGGTGACCAGTCGAGCTGCTCAGCGCCGCCGAAAGGCTCGGTAGGGAGCTCGTAAGGCTCGTCGCCGAGAAGGTCGAAGGAGTTCTCCGGAGTGATCTTCGCGCCGCCGAAAGGAGCGACATAGGTGCGAGGAGTCTCGGTTACCCAATGGTCCCAGTGACGGTACATGAGGTCCTCGGTAGCATAAGCCTGAGCCTTGTCGAGACCTGCGTCCGCCGGGCTGGAGAGCTTCTGATTCTTGATCGTAGAGATGTAGTATACGTTTGCCTGGTCAGGGGCGATCTTGAACTCGCCGATTCCTGCAGGCACGTCGCTGAGCTGGGTCTTCTTCACGAGCTTGCCGCCCTTGAGGGTGGCTTTCCAGATCTGACCGCCCTGGAGGTAAGCGATGGTCTTGTCGTCGAGCCAGCGTGCGTTGTTCACAGACTTGCCCTCATGGGTTATCTGCCTGCGGTTGGAGCCGTCGGTGTCGCAGATGAAGAGGTTGCGGCATGAACGGTTCTCCTCGATGGCGGTGTAGCTGACGCCATAGAGTATGGTCTTGCCGTCAGGTGAGAGCTGGGCGTCGGTGATTCGACCGAGCGAGAGGAGCACCTCAGGGGTCATGTGGTCACCGGTGAAAGGTGCCGCGACGCTGATCTCCTGCTGAGCTTTGCTCTCTGGCTTTTCTGTCAGGAATTTCAACATTGTGTAGAACGCGAATGTAAGGATCACCGTGCACAAGAGGCCGAGGATCCAGTTGAAGGTTTTACTCATATAGATTTCTAAGTTTGTTTATTTCCTCTTTCATGCGCTCCCTCAGGCTTTCCGGGGCGAGCACCTCTATCCTGTTGCCTCTTGCGAGTAGGTCCATCACGAGACTCTCGTTGGGGCAGACGCGGATTGCAAAGGTAGTGTATTCTTCGTCAGAATCGATAATTTCCTGACTTCCGTGCAGGGGGAGGTCGTTGAGGAAGCGCGCTTCGAGAACTCCCGCCCTGAATACGACCTTCTCGGACTTCTTGCCCTCGCTCAGGTAGACACCGTAGCTCGAGGCGAAGAGCTCTTCGACGTCGAATCTCGCAGGCATGCTGAACTCTTCGCCGGTCTCCTCCATGGACTTGATCCTGTCGAGTCCGTACACCCTCATTCCCTGCCTCTCGACGCACCATGCCACGAGGTACCAGCGCCTCGCGACCTCCTTCACTGCGTACGGGTACACGGTGAGCTCGGAAGAGGCGTCGCTGCTGTACTTCTGATACCGGATCTTCAGGACCATGTTGTCCTGCATCGCATTCATCACGTGGGTCAGATATTCATGGCCCGAAGGGACCTCCTCGACCGCGACGCGTCCCGACAGCAGGTCCTTGCTCTGGTGGAGCAGGTTGTTGACGGTGAAGGTGTCGATGAGCCAGCTGGTCACCGAATCCTGCTCGACCATGTCCTTACCGCCCGGAATGTAGTAGCGGTTGGTGCTTCGGTCGCACTCGATCCTGATACCGAAGATGTCCTCGATCATGCCCCTCTGGTGGTTGAAGGTGCTGCGTACGTACGGGGTGTCCCAGCGCTGTTCCCATTTGTCGAACAGCTCTTCGAGCGTGAGCCCCTTGTCGCCGACCCTGATGAAGGTCTGGATCAGCCAGATATATTTTCGAAGAAGTTCTCCAGTCATGTCCTAGCTTATGTTGCTGTAATCCTTTACGGTGTATTTGTCCTTGCGCAGCTCTGCGTTCAGCATTGCGTTCTCCGGATGCTCGAGCTTCGGATCTCTCGAGAGTATGAGGTCAGCATAGGAGCGTGCATCGGACAGCAGGATGCCGTCCTTTGCGAGCGAAGCGATTGCGAGCTTGATCGGAAGTCCGCTCTGCTGGGTTCCCTCGATGTCGCCGGGACCTCTCATCTTCATGTCCTCCTCCGCGAGCTCGAAGCCGTTCTCGGTCTGGACCATGAGTTCAATCCTGTGGCGGCTCTCCTTGCTGAGCTTCTGGCCCGTGATGAGTATGCAGAAGGATTCCTCGCTGCCTCGACCGACCCTTCCGCGCAGCTGGTGGAGCTGGGAGAGACCGAAGCGCTCGGCACTCTCGATCACCATCACGCTGGCATTTGGCACGTCGACTCCTACCTCGATCACCGAGGTCGCAACGAGTATGTTCGCCTTGCCGTCGGCGAAGGCCTTCATGTTGAAGTTCTTGTCGTCGTTGGTCTGCTTGCCGTGTACGATCGCGACCTTGTAGTCAGGGAAGGGGAAGGCACTTACGATGTCCTCGAATCCCTGTTCCAGGTTCTTGTAGTCCATCTTTTCGCTCTCGAAGATGAGAGGGTAGACCACGAAAACCTGCCTGCCTTTGCCTATCTCCTGCTTCATGAAATTATGCAGGGCGAGCCTCTTGTTCTCGTATATGTGCATGGTCCTGACGGGCTTTCTTCCCGGAGGCATCTCGAAGTCGGATCG
>NZ_JBAEER010000127.1:0-7168 GCF_056207615.1 Candidatus Cryptobacteroides sp.
ACGCTCGTAGATACCACCGACAGGGAGAACCGATACAGGGAGTGCGTAAGGGTTATCAGGATCGGTGTAGAGGTAAGGGTTCGCATTACGGATGGTCGAAGTGCTCATCTCGCGGTATGCGAGAGCCTGGTTCGAATCATCAAGGATGTAGTGCTCCTGTGAAGTATGGGTATACTTCGCTGCACCGATGGCGCTGAGCTCGAGACTCTTGAATGGGTTCCACTTGAGCTCGCCCTGGATACGGAAGTCAGTCACGTTGAGGTCGATGTAGTTGTTGTCGAGCTCATGCATGATGTTGAACTTTGCATAGTTACGAGTGTAGAACTCGTGTGGGTCGAGAGCACGTGAAGTGTTGAGCGCGTAAGAGTAAGGGTTGATATCGAAATCACGCTTTACCTCACCGGAAACGACGTCGGTAGTCTGACCGAGGGTTCCAGGAGCGCGCTGGTTACGATATGACGCGTTCGAGATGAGGTTGAAGGTAAGCTGGTCGAGGAACTTGTAAGAAGTGTTGAGGTTGGCGGTGTAACGCCTTACCTTCGACTGCTGAGTCCAACCTGGATCGTCCATGATTGAGAGTGAAGCATAGTATGTACCCTTGTCTGTACCACCTGAAGCACTGAGTGAGTGATTGTGCTGAGGTGCGAGAGAGAAGAGCATTCCGAACCAGTCGGTGTTCCTGTACTCTGCTGCGCGGAGGTACTCTGCGCGAGCCTCAGGAGTGTTCACGAGACCGAACTGACCCTGACTCTTGTCGTACTGGCCGATGAGCTGGTACATCTTACCATACACACCGCTGGATGAAGCATTCGCGGTAGAAGCGTAGGTAAGGTAACCCTTCTGCTCGAGTTCCTGGTAGATTTCCATCTGGTCCTGTGAGTTCATGATGTTGAAGGTCCTGTAGTTAGGCTTCAGACGCATGGTGAGCTCACCGGTATAGTTGACCCTAGTAGAACCTGACTTACCCTTCTTGGTGGTAACGACGATGACACCGGCCATCGCACGTGCACCGTAGATGGAAGTCGCAGAACCGTCCTTGAGGATGTCGAAGCTCTCGATATCGTCAGAGTTGAGACCTGCGATCGCAGAAGAGATAAGGGTGTTGGCATCACCGGAAGAAAGCTGGTCGGCGCTGACGTCGACAACATCTTCCATGATCACGCCATCAACGACCCAGAGAGGTTTTGATGAACCATAGATTGAAGTAGCACCACGGACACGGATCTTAGGAGCGGTACCGAAAGTACCTGACACGTTCTGGACTGACACACCGGCTGCCCTACCTTCGAGGGAGCGGCTGATATCTGCCATACCGTTGATCTGTGACTCTGATGCATCCACCTTTGTGGTAGATCCTGTGAAGAGGCGTCTGTCCATCTTCTGCATACCTGTTACGACAACCTGCTCAAGCATCTCAGAGTCCGGCTTGAGTGTGATGGTCATTTCAGGCTGGATTGCGACAGTCTGATCGAGATAACCCAGGAATGAGACGACGATCTCCTTTGCGGAGCTCGGTACGCTCAGGCTGAATTTACCGTCCAGATCAGTGACAGTACCAAGCTTGGTATTGCCTTTCACGAAAACGGAAGCACCGATTGCGGGCATTCCGTCATCTTCAGCGATTACGGTACCCTTGATGGTCTTGTTCTGGGCAAAAGCCACAGCCGAGACCATGAGCATCGCAAGCACTGTCAAAAAAAGTCTAGCCTTTTTCATTGGGCGATAATTATTAAAAAAATTGATATTGAAATTACAATTTCATTATAAAACACACTAGATGGATTACAAACCGTAACCCATATAGCAAAATCGGTATCACTTTTACGCGATTCCGTCAATAATACTTAAAAATACGGATTGCCAGATAAACACAACTACTTCAACAACAAGCATTTACGACGACCCAACAATCACGACAAAGATAATTAAAAAATTTTAAAATAACGAAAAGGGCGACAAAAAGTGTACATTTGTGCCATTAAATGTTCCAATCATGACCATTCGACGCAGCAAAATAGGCGATCTTCCGAAAATTCTCGAAATATTACACGACGGAAGACTCAGACAGATCGAAAGCGGGAACCTCAACCAATGGCCCGAAGGGTATCCTTCGGAAGAGAAGATGAGGGGAGAAATCGATCGCGGGGTATCCTATGTAATGGAAAAAGACGGCGAGATCGTCGGGGCGTTTTCCTTCATCCTCGGCGTGGATCCGACCTACCTCGAGATAGAGGGCGGACAATGGATCGAGGATACTCTCCCCTATGGCACGATACACCGTATCGCAGGAGTTCGCGGAGTCAAAGGCATAGCTGCGGAGTGCTTCGAATGGTGCTGGAGCCAGATCAGGAACCTACGTGCGGACACGCATGAGGACAATGCCGCGATGAAGCACTGCCTCGAGAAGGCCGGCTTCCGCTACTGCGGCATCATCCACATCGAAAGCGGCGCAGAGCGCGTCGCCTATCAGAAGATATAGGATTTATTTCCTCTTATTGTGGGAATAGTGCATTGCAAGGCCACCTGTACTGGTTTCCTTGTAAAGCGATGGGAGGTCGTGTCCCGTCTGCTTCATGACCTGCACGACCTCGTCGAAGCTGACGCTATGGACACCGTCGGAGAAGGTCGCATATATGTTGGAATCCAACGCACGGGCCGCCGCGAAGGCATTTCTCTCGATACACGGAATCTGCACGAGACCGCACACCGGATCACAGGTCATTCCGAGATGGTGCTCAAGTCCCATTTCCGCAGCGTACTCGATCTGACTGACAGTTCCGCCGAAAAGCTGGCAGGTAGCCGCAGACGCCATTGCGCATGCAACCCCGACCTCGCCCTGGCAACCCACCTCCGCGCCTGAGATCGACGCATTGGTCTTGACCACGTTTCCTATGATGCCTGCAGTTGCGAGAGCATGGAGCATCTTCTTGTCGCTGAAATCCCTCGTCTTCTGGAGATGGTAGAGCACGCCCGGAAGCACTCCGCATGAGCCGCAGGTAGGAGCCGTGACGATGGTGCCGCCGCCGGCATTCTCCTCGGAGACGGCCAGCGCATACGCGAACACGAGCGCCCTGCTCTGGAGATTGTTCTTGTAGCCGGTAGACTTTATGTAATACTTGGATGCTTTCCTGGAAAGATGGAGAGGTCCAGGAAGCACGCCCTCGTTCTCAAGGCCGTTCTCGACGGACTGCTTCATGACGCTCCACACTTCGTGGAGATAGTCCCAGACGTCATCATCCTCGCATTCGTCCACATACTCCCAGTACGAGCGACCGGTATCGCGGCACCAGTCCATGATGTCCTCGAGAGTCTCGAGCTTGTAGATGTCAGGGGTACTGCTGAACACGTCGTTCGCCGTTCCTTCGGAAAGGGCACCGCCACCTACGCTATATACAATCCAGTCCTCACTCCTGCGTCCTTCGGAATCGACGGCGACGAACTTCATTCCGTTGGTGTGGTAAGGAAGCACGATCTCCGGCTGCCAGATTATGTTCACATTGCCAAGTACGGACTCGATCGCCGCATCGGTGAGATGGCCTTTGCCCGTTGCCGCGAGACTGCCGTAGAGAGTGACCTCGAACGACTCCGCCTCGGGATGGCGTGACCTGAACATTTCCGCAGCCTTATGCGGCCCCATTGTATGGCTGCTAGAGGGGCCTTTACCTATTTTATATAGTTCCTTGAGTGATTTCATGCGGCAAATGTACCTCAAAAAATCGGAAAACAAATTATACGAAAATAACAGAAAGTTTTATATATTTGCCGAGTCTATTTGTAAAACTACAGAAAAATGTGCGGAATTGTAGGATACACAGGATATCGTGAAGCATATCCTATCCTAATCAAAGGACTCCACAGGTTGGAGTATCGCGGATACGACTCGGCAGGAGTCGCACTTCTCGACGAAAAATCAAAACTTAACATCTACAAGGCCCAGGGAAAGGTATCAGACCTCGAGGCATCCACCAGAGGCAAGAGCAGAGAGGGAAGCCTCGGAATCGCCCACACAAGATGGGCCACCCACGGACTCCCTACAGAGAACAACGCCCATCCCCACATCTCGGAAAGCGGCCGTCTCACCCTCGTCCACAACGGAATCATCGAGAACTACTCTACCCTTCGTGACCAGCTCAGGGCCAAGGGTTACCACTTCAGGAGCGAGACCGACACCGAAGTGCTCGTCCAGCTCATAGAATACATCATGGATACCCAGGGCACGGGAGTCGTCGACTCTGTCCGCCTCGCCCTCAACAAGGTCATCGGAGCCTATGCGATCGTGGTGATCGACAACCAGAACCCTGACACCCTCGTCGCAGCCCGAAAGAGCAGCCCGCTCGTGATCGGAGTCGGAGAGGGAAACTGCGAGTTCTTCATCGCCAGCGATGCCTCCCCTATCGCGGAATACACCAGCAAGATGGTATACCTCAGCGACGAGCAGCTCGCCGTTTGCACCAGGGGCGAAGAGCTCCAGGTTCTCACGCTCAGCAATGACGAGGTGGAAGTCAACGTGAAGAACGTGAAGCTTGACCTCAGCATGCTCGACAAGGGCGGCTACCCACACTTCATGCAGAAGGAAATCCACGACCAGCCTCAGTGCATCAGGGACTGCATGCGCGGAAGGATAGTGCTCGGAGGACGCAGGATAGTGCTCAGCGCTGTCACCGAGCACAGGGAGGAGCTCCTCGGAGCGCGCAGGATAGTGATCGTCAGCTGCGGAACCTCATGGCACGCAGGCCTCATCGGCAAGCAGCTCATCGAGCAGTTCTGCCGCATCCCTGTCGAGGTAGCATACGCAAGCGAGTTCAGGTATAGCGACCCAGTCGTGGACGAGAAGGACGTGGTCATCGCCATCTCCCAGAGCGGAGAGACTGCCGACACCCTCGCAGCCATCCAGCTCGCATCGCAGCGCGGCGCACTCGTGTACGGAATCGTGAACGCCGTCGGCAGCAGCATATCAAGGAATACGGATACGGGAACATACATCCACGTCGGACCGGAGATCGGAGTCGCCAGCACCAAGGCATTCACCGGCCAGGTGATGGTACTCTCGATGCTCGCGCTCGCACTCGCAAAGGAGAAGGGCACGATCAGCGACAACGAATACGCAAGCCTCATCGATGAACTCGCCGGAATTCCGGAGAAAATGGAGAAGGTGCTCGCCCAGGACGAGAAGATCAAGACCATCGCGCAGAAATACGCCAATGTCCACAACATGCTCTACCTCGGCCGCGGCGTAAACTACCCTGTCGCTCTCGAGGGTTCGCTCAAGCTCAAGGAGATCAGCTACATCCATGCGGAGGGCTACCCTGCAGCGGAGATGAAGCATGGCCCTATCGCCCTCGTGGACGAGGACATGCCTGTGGTATTCATCGCAACCCACTATGGTCTCTATCAGAAGATCGTCAGCAACATGCAGGAAGTCATCGCAAGGAAGGGCCGCATACTCGCGATCGTGACCGAAGGTGACGTGACCGTGAAGAACATGGTCGAGGAAGTCGTAGAGGTTCCTGAGGTAAGCAACTGCTTCTCCCCTCTCCTCACCGTGCTTCCGCTCCAGATGCTCGCGTACCACGTGGCAGTGGCCAAGGGTCTCAACGTGGATATGCCGAGAAACCTTGCAAAGAGTGTAACAGTCGAATAATATCTTAGAATGAACACATACAGACAGCTCGCGGAAAGCGAGATCGCAGCGCTTCAGGCTGCAGGATGCTCGGCAGAGGACTGGGCAAAGGTAAAGGTGGCTGACGGCTTCGACCCAGCATACGTCCGTAACGTACAGTTCAGCGGAGACATCTGCCTCGGCTCCACCGACAAGGTGTTCAGCCTCACCGGAGGAATGAAGAGGCACGCTTGCATCAAGGACGCAAGCCTCCACAACGTCACCGTAGGAAACGGCTGCTATATCGCCGGAGTCCACAATTACATCGCCAACTACGTCATCGGCGACGGCTGCTACATCGAGAATGTCGGCATCATCGCAGTGGACGGTGAGAGCACCTTCGGAAACGGAGTGCAGGTATCCGTGCTCAACGAGACCGGCGGCCGCGAAGTGACCATGTTCGACAAGCTCACCTCCCACCAGGCTTACATGTCGGCCCTCTACCGTCACCGCCCTGAATTCAACGCGAAGCTCGACGAACTCGTAGCAGCATACGTAGATTCTGTAAGATCAAGCGTCGGCACCATCGGCAACGATGTCATGATCGTGAACACCCAGGCCATACTCGACGTCAAGATAGGCGACAACGCCACCGTGGAAGGAGCCTCAAGGCTCAAGAACGGAACCATCTCATCGAAGGCTGAGGCTCCGGTGGAGATCGGACACGGAGTAGTATGCGAGGACTTCATCGTCTGCAGCGGCAGCTCGATAGAGGACGGCGCGATGATGACACGCTGCTTCATCGGACAGGCATGTAAGTTCGGACACGGATACTCTGCCAGCGATTCGCTCTTCTTCTGCAACTGCCAGGGAGAGAACGGAGAGGCTTGCGCCGTGTTCGCCGGTCCTTTCACCGTGACCCACCACAAGAGCACCCTGCTCATCGCAGGTATGTTCTCGTTCATGAACGCCGGTTCCGGTTCGAACCAGAGCAACCATATGTACAAGCTCGGCCCTATCCATCAGGGTACGCTCGAGAGAGGCGCGAAGACCGCTTCTGACTCTTATGTGCTCTGGCCATCGAAGATCGGAGCATTCTCGCTCGTCATGGGTCGCCACGTGAGCCACTCAGACACCAGCAACCTTCCATTCTCGTACCTCATCGAGAGCAAGAACACCACCTACCTCGTACCTGGAGTCAACCTCAGGAGCGTGGGAACCATACGCGATGCCCAGAAATGGCCGAAGCGCGACGGCAGGAAGGACAGCGAGAAACTCGACTGCATCAACTATAATCTCCTCTCCCCTTTCACCATCCAGAAGATGATGAAAGGTCTCCAGATCCTCAACGACCTCCGCCACTCAAGCGGCGAGCTCAGCGACATCTACTCATACCACAGCGCAAAGATCACAAATTCCGCTCTCCGCAAGGGTATAGAGTTCTACAAGATCGCAATCGACAAGTTCATGGGCAACTCGTTCATTTCGAGGATCCAGGACAAGGACGGAAACTTCAGCATTTCGAGCGAGGAGGAGCTCAGGTCAAGGCTCAAGCCAGACTCTCCTGTC
>NZ_JBAEER010000128.1:0-7693 GCF_056207615.1 Candidatus Cryptobacteroides sp.
GACAGGACCCATTCTTTTTTCGTGATATTATAGTCTCTTATCTGTCCGGCGAATTTGAAGATTCCGTCAAACAGCTTACGGTGTATGCCACAATAAAATGCCGGTGTAAACGAGAAACCACCCTCAGACAGAATTTTTGTAATTCTCTGAGACACTATGTCAGCTTCCTCATTTCGCGCATCTGAACCATCTCTATCTCTTTTGGCTTTATAATATTCCTTAAGGTAATGCCCCGCCTCGTCTATCGTAATATCTCCTTCAATATGCTGCTTGGCGACATCAATGAGATATTCAGATGTCTGCAAACCATCAACAGCCTGCAGACCAATGGCTGTCTTCCATAGTCGCGCTTTCTGAGACTTCTGAGGTTCCGAGATTTTATCGTATTTGAGTATTTCTTCCATAGTCCAAATTTACATAATTTACTTTACACCGCCAAATACACCGCCAAATACACCGCCAGAGTTATTGTTTCAGCTCACCATAATAGTCTCACGTATCTCTTATGTACGAAGTCCACTATGCGTGGGCAAGGTCAACGGTAAGGCAATCAACCAGAGCAAACCAAAGATGCTCTGCATACATATCACGCGCGTCAAGATATCCCCGCGGAGGCGGTTACGTTGGATACATGCCGTCTTTGGGATATGGCACGAACGCCAAAAACAGACCGATTATTGGCGTTCGTGGCAGCGAAATGGTCGAAAATGACGAAAAACCTGGCACGACGTACAAAAACAAAGCGTTTTTTGGAGTTCGTGCCAGGGATAATGTATGCCGGCCTGTATGCCGGCCGCTTGCCGGAATCTATTTGTCAGAAGGCTTCTTGTCCTCTCCGGCCTGCTTTGCCTTGTCGGCAGCAGGGGTGTTGGTCTTCTTGTAGAGGAAGCGGCGGATCTTCATCGTGGCTGTCTTCTCGAAAGGCTCGTCCATGACCTCTACGGATGAGATCTTCGACGACTTGCCGACAACCTTGTTGACAGAATCGAGGATGGACTTCTTGGTGGCCTCGAGCTTCTGGAGGATCTCGTCCTCGTTGGATATCTTGTAGTTGAGCACGTTCTCGTCGAGCTGGACGAGAGCGACGAGCTTGCCATCGCGCTCAAGGACGAGCGACTCGGTCACGAGATTGAGGTCATTGATGACCTTTTCGATCTCCTCAGGATAGATGTTCTCACCGGAAGGACCGAGGATCATGTTGTTGAGACGACCCTTGATTGAGTATCGACCCTTGCTGTCCACGGATGCGAGATCGTTGGTCCTGTACCATCCGTCCTCTGTGAATACCGAACGAGTTCGGTCCGGATCCTTGTAGTATCCGAGCATGATGTTGTCGCCACGGGCGATGAGCTCGCCCTCGCCGGTCTCAGGGTCGACATTATCAAGCTTGACCTCCACACCGTAAGCCGCCTGGCCGGTGGTGCCTGGCCATGTCTCCTTAGGATTGGCGGTGCAGACAAGAGGAGCGGCCTCCGTCATTCCGTAGCCGATAGCGTAAGGGAAGTGGAGCTTGCGCAGGTAGAGCTCGACGTCCGTGTTGAGCTTCGCGCCGCCGACTCCGAAGAACTTGACCCTTCCGCCGAAGGTCTTCTTGAGCCTCTTTCCGACTATCCTGTAGAGTATGCGCGGCATCCTCTTCTCCATCCACGAGAGCAGCACGCTTCGCTTGATGGTAGGGATGATGTTGCTCTTCACGACCTTCTCGATGATCAGGGGCACGGAGAGTATGGTGGTAGGACGCACCTCCTTGAGCGCGTTCATGAGAACGGAGATCGACATTGGCTTGCCGAGGTAGTTCACGCATGCGCCCACGTAGAAAGGATAGAGGAATCCGATGCTCATCTCGTAGGTGTGGGCCATAGGGAGAATGGAGAGCCATGAATCCTTCTCGTTGGTCTTCCAGCAGTGGTATGCGCAGATCACGTTGTGCGAAAGATTCCTGTGGCTGAGCATCACGCCCTTGGCATTGCCGGTGGTGCCGGAGGTGTAGATAAGGGCTGCGAGGTCATCTGCGTTAGGCTCGGTCACGCGGCCGTCGCAGGTGAAGGCCTCTGGGTCCTTCTTGATTGAGATGAGTGTCTCGATGTCGATCACGAGAGGGAGCTTCTCCATGCACTCCGGGGTGATCTTGGAGAGCATCCTCTTCGAAACGAAGAGCACCTTGGCCTCGGAATGGGTGAGGATGTTGGTGACCTCGTTTGCCGACGAGTCCGGGAGGATAGGCACGGATACGCGTCCGAACGCGGTGGTGGCGAAGAAGGCGATGGCCCAGTTCGGCATGTTCTGCGATAGGATGGCGACCCTGTCGCCGGCACCCACGCCGTAGCATGACATAAGTTTCGACACACCGTCGCAGGTGCGCTTGAATTCCTTGAATGTGTAACCCTGAGTGCCGCCTACGGTAGCAGACTGCTGGTTGTCGGGATAAACGCTGGTAGAGTAGTGGTAGAGCTTGGAGAGCGTCTCGATGTACGATTCGCTGAACTTCTTGAAGAATCTCTTGCTTGCCATGTCGTCCTTTAGGGAATGTTAATGTGTTACGTAGCAATCCTTGTTCTTGCCGACCAGATGCATGGATTCATAGATCTGCTGAATCCTCTCAGTGTCGGCCTTGGCGTCATCGGTAAGTTCTATAGGTTGTCCTCGTCCCACTCTTTTGGTGCCCCAGTCGAAGTAGCCGATATACACGGTCGCGCCGGTCTTCTTCGCGATGGTGTGGTATCCGGTCTTCCATTTCCTGGTGGCCTTTCGTGTGCCCTCAGGGCACATAGCGAGGTGGAAAGTGTCGCTGTCGTTCATTGCATGGATGGTGCTGAGCAACATCCTGGTCGGGCTGGTCCTGTCCATAGGGATGGCGCCCATGAAGTTGAGAATAGGGGTGAGCGGCCATACGAATACGCTGTCCTTCACCATGACCTTGGCGTCACCGCCGACCGAGGTGTAGTAGAGGTATGAGATCACGAGATCCCAGATTGTCGTATGAGGTACTCCGAGTATGATGCTTTTCTTGTGTTCACATGGTGGCTCCACCGCGGTCCAACCGAGGGTCTTGAGGGTCCATCCGCAGAACTTTCTCCAATTCTTTCCTGCTGCCATAGCTTTCTGATCTTTAAGTGTATGATACTAGAAGCTGCCGAAGTCGATCACTCCTTCCTCCGAAGAGTCGAGGGTAACCTTCTCCTTTGGAACCTCGAGTTCCTTGCCCTTGCTTCTCTTTATTCCGAACTTCATTACCTGCTGAGCGGCCGTGGTGATGCTCAGACCGCGGTCCTGAAGCTTGACTATTCCTGTGTTGTATTCCCTGCACACGGCGCTGAGCTTCTTGCCCAGGTCCTTGTACGAGTCGTAGAATGCGCCCACGCGGTCGATCATGTTGGTCGCAGCCTTCTCGATCTCGGCCATGTTCGCGTCATGCTGGTACTTGTTCCAGGTGAGCTTCATGATCTTGAGGAAAGGGACGATGGTCTGCTCGGTGGTGATCAGCACTCCCTTGCCATAGGCCTCCTGCCAGAGCAGGGGCTCCGCGTCGACGGCGATGCGGAACGCGGTGTCGTACGGCATGAACATGAGCACATAGTCGGCGAACCTCTTCTTGTCCTCGACCTTGCGTGCGTACTCCTTCCTGGCGAGCTCATCGATGTGCTTGCGTATGCTGGCGACATGGTCGGCAAGCGCCACCTGGCGAGTGGTCTCGTCCTCCGCGTTCATGTACCTGATGAAGGCGGTGAGGGATACCTTGGAGTCCACGATGAGGTCCTTCTGCTCCGTTCCTTCCTTGAAGTGGAACACGAAGTCAGGACGGCTGTGGTCGTCGTTGGCGACCTCCCTGCTGTAGTGCTTGTCAGGTTCGAGGCCTTCGCGGGAGAGTATGTCCTCGAGGAAGCTCTCGCCGAAGCATCCCTGGATCTTAGGCTTTCCGGAAAGAGCGACCGCGAGCTCGTCAGCCTTGGTGCCGATGTCGCTGGTCTTCTCCTTCATCTCCTTGACCGCCTGCTCGAGCTGCTTTGAGAGCTCGGTGTTCTTCTGGATATGGGCCTCGGCGTTCTTGCTCATGGCCTCCTTCATCTCCTTGATGCTCTCCTTGAGAGGGGTGAGGATCTCGTCCATTCCGGACTTGTTCTCCTTCGCGAGTTCCTCCTCACGCTGCTTGAGTATCTTCTCGGTGTCGGCGGTCATCCTGTCGGTGAGGGCCTTGAGCTGCACCTCCTGGGCCTCCTTCATGTCGGCAAGCTGCTTGTCCTGCGCTGCCTTGAGCTCTGCGATCTGCTTGTCCTGGGAAGACTTGAGCTCGGATATCTGCTTCTGCTGGCTTTCCTTGAGCTCGGTGATCTGCTTGTCCTGAGAGTCCTTGAGGGCGTTGATGGTGGTCTCGTAGCTCTTCTTGGTCTCGGCGTTCATCCTCTGGAAGTTGATTTCCTTCTCGGCAAGAATCTGCTTCATGGACTCGAGTTCCTGCTCCTTGGTGTTGAGGGCGAGGCGGGCTCCGAGTATCTCCTCGTGGTGCTCCTGCGCCTCACTGGCCGTAAGTGCCTGATAGAGCTTGTCTTGCTCTTCGAACTTCGACCTGTGGGTGGTGTACATTATGAAGAAGGTGAGTGCCGCAGCCAGGAGGGCTGCGACTACTGCTATAATGATTGTCGCGGTTACTGTCATAATACGACAAATGTACCTATTTCTTTTTGCAATTGTGAGTAATCTGTGCGAAATTTGAAACGATTTTTAGTAGAGTATGGCCCAGAAGATTATCGAAGTGGTTGACGGCGTGGTCGTGACGCCGGAATTTGCAATGTCCGAGCCCATCAATCTCTGCATCGAGGCAGGGGAGCAGGTGGCGATTCTCGGCGACAATGCCTCAGGAAAGACGAGGCTCATAGAGATCCTTACAGGACATTACAGGGTGAAGGGAGACGCGATCCGCTATGACTTCACCCCATCCAACAAGAAATACGTCAGCGACAACGTGAAGTACATCACGTTCAGGGATTCCTATGGCGCTGCCGATGCGAGCTACTACATGCAGCAGAGGTGGAACCAGATGGACATAGACCCTGAGACTCCGACCATCGGCCAGCTCTTCGAACGCAGCCTCAGCGGCTATCCTGAAAGCTCGGAGGAGCATAAGAGATTTGAACAGCTCGTGGAGATGTTCCACCTCAAGGCTCTGAACGACAAGTATATAATCACGCTTTCCAGCGGCGAGCTCCGTAAGTTCCTCCTTACCCGACTTCTGATCACAGTACCGAGGGTCCTGATCATCGACAACCCTTTCATCGGACTCGACGCCGAGACCAGGCAGCAGCTTGCCGACCTCTTCGAACTGCTCGTGAGGGAGAGTCACATCACCATAGTCCTCGTTCTCGCGAGGGAGGATGAGATCCCTTCGTTCATCACCCATGTCATCCCTGTGGAAGGCATGAAGGTCGGTGCGAAGTATGCCATCGAGCCTCACGAGATGCCTGAGCCTGTGTCCCTCGACATCAAGGACGACGTCGAGGAAAGGAAAGACGTAGCCGAGGTCCTCAGGTTCAACGACGTGTCGATCAGATACGAGAACCGCACCATACTCAAGGATCTCAACTGGGTCGTAAGGCAGGGCGAGCACTGGGCCCTCACCGGCGAGAACGGCTCTGGAAAGAGTACCTTGCTCAGCCTCGTGAATGCTGACAACCCTCAGTCCTACGCCTGCGACATCGAACTCTTCGGCAGAAAAAGGGGAACGGGCGAGAGCATCTGGGACATCAAGAAGAACATCGGCTTCGTGTCCCCTGAGATGCACCGAGCATACAGCCACGCCATGCCTGCTCTCGACATAGTCTCAAGCGGCATCTTCGATACCGTTGGACTTCATCGCAGGCCATCCGATGCCCAGAGGGAGAGCTGCCGCAAGTGGATGGAACGCTTCGGCATAGGCGATCTTGCAGAGCGCAACTTCCTCAAGCTCTCCAGCGGCGAGCAGAGACTCTGCCTGCTTGCGCGTGCCTTCGTCAAGGAACCGCCTCTCCTTATACTTGACGAACCCATGCACGGCCTGGATGAACAGACTCGAACACGGGTTCGCAATATAATAAATGAGTATTGTTCGGATCCTTCGAAGACCCTCGTGATGGTCACGCATTATCTGGAGGAGCTCCCTTCATGCATCGACCACCACCTCTTCCTCAGAAGAAACTAGTTGTAGTTACCGGTTCTCTGCCTCTGAGGCATTGGAGATGCTGGCACCTCCGATGCTGGGGTGATCTTTACCTGGAATGGGATAGCAGGGAGACCGTTGGTGCCCTTGAGACCTCCGATCTGGAAGTCATGGAAGCAGTAGCGGACGTACATAGGCTCGCCGACCTCCTTGCACTCAAGCTCGACGCATGCGCCGCCAGGGAATGAGAACGCGGTCTTTGCGCTGGTCGCGGTGTGGTAGTTGCCGCTCTCGCCGGCGATCTCGAAGCCCTCGATGAAGTCAGCGCCCCTGAATCCTCTTGCATTGTCGAAGTATACCTTTACCTTCCTTCCGTCAGCTACAGCGTACTTGACTGTTGGGTGGAAAGCAGGAAGGTTTGTGTATCCGTATGCCATGTTCATGGCCATGAAGCAAGCCCTCTCGCCGATCTGCCTCTTCTGTGAAGGGTGTACCTGGGTGAGCTCGAAGTCATATGCAAGGTCGTTGGTACCGATGATGGCTGCGTTAGGGATAGACTTTGCTGCCATAGCCTGCTGCTCGCGGAGAAGCGGACCGGTCTCGTCCTGGAGTCCGTACTCGCCGTCATGATAGTCGTATGGTGCGAGCTCGACGATGAGGAAAGGTATGTCACCGCGGCCGATGTCCTGCCTCCAGGTCTTAGCCATGGTGGTGAGCATGTCAGCGTAGATGTCGCAGCGGGTGCTCACGTTCGACTCGCCCTGGTACCAGATGATGCCGTTGATGGCGAACTTGCTCACAGGCTTGAACATTCCGTTGTACATGACGAAAGGCTTGAACATCGCGTTGACCGAGTTGTCGGTAGCGTCAGCGAAGTTGACAGGGTAGTTCTTGAGGGTCTCCTTGCTCATCCATGGAGAAACCATGCAGCCGCCCCAGCTTGCGTTGATCACGCCGACAGGAACGTTGAGAGCCTTTGAGAGCCTGGTTGCGAAGAAATATGCCACTGCGCTGAAGCGGGGAGCGTTGTTAGGGTTGCAGAGCTGCCATTCGCCCTCGGCGTCCCAAGCAGGCTCGAGAGGTGTAGCCCTCTTGATGGTGATGTGCCTTACGCCTGTGTACTGTGCAGAGAGTGCGATCTCCTCGAGAGAGCCTTCCACGTAGGTGTTCATTCCGTCGCCGAGGGTCATCTCCATGTTGCTCTGGCCGGAGCAGTACCATACCTCACCGATGAGGACGTTCTTGGCCTCGATGCTCTCGCTGCCGCTCTCAACCTTTACGGTCTGAGCGTCGAAAGAGCCTGCAGGAGTGTTGAGCACAGCCTCCCAGTGGCCGTCCTTGTCTGCCTTCACCTTGACGGTGGTTCCGTTCCATGAGCCGGTTACGGCTACGTCAGCACGCGGGGCAGCGGTTCCCCAGATTGTGACAGGGGCATTCTGCTGGAGCACCATGTTATCTCCGAGCATCTTCGAGAATGCGAGATTTCCTGCAAGCAGCGCGACCTGCGAGCAGAGCAGCATAGCTGCGATGATGAATATCTTTTTCATGTGGTTTGGTTGTTTG
>NZ_JBAEER010000129.1:0-25914 GCF_056207615.1 Candidatus Cryptobacteroides sp.
TACCCCACCTCATGTGCGAAGTTTGCGCTGAACATGCTCCAGGATGACAAGAGCTTCGACCTGGTCGTCTCGGGCATAAACCATGGTTCCAACGCATCCACCGCTTCCTGCTATTCTGCAACCCTTGGCGCGGCGCAGGAAGGCGCACTCCACGGCATTCCGTCAATAGGATTTTCCATCGACTCGCTCGATCCCGAGGCCGATTTCTCTTCGGTCGAGAAGTACCTCCCTCTCGTATTCGAGAAGATAATGTCGGAGCTGCCCCGGAGAAAAGGCATCTATTACAATGTCAACTTCCCTGCAATTCCTGCCGACAAGGTCAAGGGTGTGAGGGTCGCGAGGATGGGCAACGGAAAGTGGGTCCGCGAGTTCAAGAAGATCAGCGGAGACATGGACCGGAGCACATGGGTGATGATAGGAGAATATGTCGACGGTACCGACAATCCGAAGGACGCTGACCACCTGCTGATGGAACAGGGGTACATAAGCATAGTCGCACACAATATCGACAACACCGACTGGGCAGAAGGCGACAGGCTCCACGAAATGGGTTTCGACATAGATTTTTAGAATGAGATACTACATCATCGCCGGCGAGGCTTCCGGAGACCTCCATGGAAGCAACCTGATGAAAGGCCTATATCAGGAGGACAGCTCAGCACAGATAAGGTTCTGGGGCGGAGACTTCATGGACAGGGTCTACAAGGACAATGCCTCCCCAGACGGAGGAGGGCTCGTGCACCACTACCGCGAGGGTGCGGTGATGGGCATAACCGACGTGATGGCAAAGGCTGGCAGGCTGCTCGCGAACCTACGCTCCTGCAAGGAGGACATACTCGCATGGAAGCCGGACGCGGTGATCCTCATCGACTATCCCGGCTTCAACATGAAGATCGCAAAGTTCGCACACAAGGCCGGGATCAAGGTGTTCTACTATATCGCGCCAAAGACATGGGCGTCGAGGGAAGGACGAAACCGCAAGCTGCGCAGCTACGTCGACCGCCTCTTCATCGTATTCCCTTTCGAGATTCCGTATTTCGAGTCCAGGAACATACCATTCACATACCGCGGCAACCCTCTGCTCGACGCAGTCGACAACTCCCCTGCCATGGCTGAGAGCCGTGCATCATTCCTCGAGAGGAACGGGCTTGAAGACAAGCCTTCGATAGCGATACTCGCAGGATCCAGGAAGGCTGAAGTCAGCCGTACACTTCCTGTCGCAATCGAGGCGGCAGACCGCCTGCATACCCTCCCAGAGTACTCAGGATACGTTTTTCTTGTCGCGGGAGCACCATCCAGAAGCGAGGACGAATACCGTGCATTCATCGGCGATAGAGACTATGTCCATCTCGTATTCGGGGAGACCTACGGCGTAGTCAGACACAGCCGCGCAGCCATCATCAACTCCGGCACGGCATCGCTCGAGGCGGCCCTCATCGGTACTCCTCAGGTGGTCGTCTGGTCCACCACTCCGTTCACGGCATTCGTCGCGAGGAAGGTACTCAGGGTCCTCGACCATATCAAGTTCATATCCCTCGGAAACCTCATCGCAGACAAGCTGGTTTTCCGTGAGCTGGTCCAGGAAGCCTTCACCCCGGAGAAGGTCTGCGCAGAGATTAGAAACATCATCGAAGACAGTGCGTACAGAGGCGAGATGCTCGCCGGGTATGCGCAGATACGCGATGCCCTCGGCGGCAAGGGCTCATCGGGAGCCGTCGCAAGGGCAATGATAGAAGAACTCCAGAAATAGATCCCTACCACCTATGAGATCACCACTTTTTTTCGACCTATTCCTTCTATTCGTACTGCTGCTCATCTGGTACATTTCACGCAGGTTCGCATGGGCCTTCGGAGGCAAGACGATCTGGTTCATGCTTCTCTTCATAGCGCTCGTGATCATGGGAGCCGTCGGCACCATGGGCTTCATCTCCCCTGTCACCGACAGCAAGATGGGCCACCTTTCGGCTATCGTATGTCCGAACATGATGGGAGTCTTGCTCATGCTGGTCTTCAGCGTGGTCATAATGGACCTCGTCAACCTCGCGGTCCACTTCAAGCCTATGAACTTCGGCCTTGCCACCATCGCTCTCTGCACCGTTCTCAGCACGGCTGGCATAGTCAGCGCCTATACCCCACGGGTCAAGCACGTCTCCATCGAGACTGAAAAGGAGACCGGCAAGGGCATCAGGATCGCACATCTTACTGACATGCACCTGGGTCACAACCACGGCTACTCACACGTAAAGAAGATCGTAGATAAGGTAAATCGCGAAAACCCTGACATAGTGGTGATTACAGGAGATCTCTTCGACAGCTACTACAGAAGAAATGCCAGCACGATCGCCGCATTCCGAGAGCTCAAGGCACAGGTTTTCTTCGTCGACGGAAACCATGACGGATATGTCAACACCGAAGAGGTGAAGGACATCGTCCGTTCGCTCGGCAACGTACGCGTTCTCGAGAATGAGGTGGTCGACTGCAACGGGGTGAGACTCGTCGGCCTCAACTATATGCCGGAGGACGAGAACAACGACGGTGGAGGAATGGGACTGAAGAGTTCGAAGGACAGGGAGACCGTCCGCAGCGTGATGGAGAAGCTCGCTCCCGAGCTCGACACCAATGTTCCGGTCGTCGTACTGCACCATGTCCCATGCGGTGCGAAATACATGGAAAAAGCGGGTGCAGACCTCTTCCTTTCCGGTCACACCCACGGAGGTCAGTTCTACCCTCTCATCTGGATCAACGACCGCAATTTCGAATACAACCGAGGTCACTACACCCTAGGCAAGCTCCACATATATGTAAGCTGCGGAACAGGATCGACCGGCCCTCAGCTCAGGTTGGGCGCTCCATCGGAAATTGCGATACTCGATCTCCGCTAGTCTCTCTTGTCTATCAGAGTTCATTTGCTAACTTTGTATCGTATTCGCAGCACTTAAAAGATGATCAAGGAGAATCTCAGCAACATACTCAAGGACATCCCCGAGGGTACATCCCTCGTGGCCGTATCCAAGTTCCACCCCTTCTCAAGCATAGTCGAAGCCTATGAGGCCGGCCAGCGCGTATTCGCCGAAAGCCGTCCGCAGGAGCTACAGAAGAAGGTTGCAGAGCTTGAAGCGAACCCGCTTCCTGGCCTCGAGTGGCAGTTCATCGGCCATCTCCAGACAAACAAGCTTAAGATGGTTCTCCCCTATGTCAGCCTCGTACAGTCCGTGGACTCCGTCCACCTCCTGGAAGAGATAGACAAGTGGGGAAAGGCAAACGGCAAGGTCATCGAGGTATTGCTCGAGATGCACGTCGCAGAGGAAGAAACCAAGCAGGGCTTCTATGAGGAAGAAATTCTGGACATCCTTTTCCGCGTCGCTGCAGCAAGGCAGGACGGAAAGAAGGAGCCCTATCCTAACATACGCTTCCGTGGCCTCATGGGAATGGCGACGAACACTGACGACGAGGAGATAATACGCGCAGACTTCGCACGTCTAGCGGACTTCATGGACTATCTGAAAGACCTCTTCAGCGAGATTCCTGAGTTCAGCGAACTCAGCATCGGAATGTCCGGAGACTGGAAGATCGCAGTGGAATACGGATCGACGATGGTACGCATCGGCACGGCAATATTCGGGGAAAGGGTATACTAGAAATATTAAATGCCGCCCGAAATCACTTCGAACGGCATTTCAAAAAAACAGTTACCAATTAATTATAATTACCCCAGACTTTGTTAGGTGTGTGTTTGCGTTTTAGTTGCAGATCATGACGCCTGAACCTATCAGTTCGTATATGATCGAAAGTTCCTTCTGTGAATTAGGTCTCAATCCATGAGCAAGCCTGTACACGAGACGGGCGCTCACGCTGTATTCCTTCGCGAGCTTGCGATACATTCGCTTGTGATGTGACCAAAGGAAACCTACGCCGAAAATAGACTTGATGTGCTCCATGATTCGTTCTACTAAGTGTTGTTGTGTTGATGTTGTTGTGTGTTGATGCAAATGTAGAGAGCCTCAGATTCATATCAAAAAATAGATATTTCGCATTCTACAACTCGGATTCAGCATTTCACAACACGCCTGATAACCGCCCGTTCATATATTCACAAGTCCATACCAGATTCTACAAAAAAGGCAATTTATTCTAGTATTGGGGTAGTTTTGTCACCATTTTTCGCTTTGTTTTCGATACTTTTGCACCCGAATTTTTACAAACGACAAAACCTTAGACCATGAAATTCAACAATCAGAACGTACTGATCACCGGAGGTGCGTCAGGAATCGGAAAGATAATGGGCGAAATGGCTCTCCAGAAGGGCGCATCTCGCGTGATAATCTGGGACATCAACGAAGCAAACATAGAAGCAACCATCAAGTCGCACTCTGCATTCGGCAAGGCATGCGGCTATAAGGTAGACGTCGCAAACTACGACTGCGTGAAGGAGACCTACGAACTCGTGAAGAAAGAGTGCGGAAACGTGGACATTCTCATCCAGTGCGCCGGCGTGGTCACCAGCAACAAGACTTTCGACAAGAACAGCGTAGCCGAGATCGACCGCACCATGTCAATCAACGCTGTGGCTCCTATGTATGTGGCTCACGCGATGCTTCCTGACATGATCGCGCGCGACCATGGTCACATCTGCAACATCGCATCAGCCGCTGGTACACTCTCAAACCCTAAGATGAGCATCTACGCTGCCAGCAAATGGGCTGTCATCGGATGGTCCGATTCAGTCAGGATCGAACTCTACAGGGCAAAGAGCAAGGTACGCTTCACCACTGTGACACCATATTATATCAATACCGGAATGTTCGACGGCGTAAGCTCATGGCTCTTCCCTATCCTCGACCCAGTCAAGACTTCGAAGAAGATCATCAGGGCCATCGAGAAGAACACCGACTTCAGGGGCATCCCATTCGGCTTCCATTTCACCAGATTCTGGCAGGGACTCCTCCCTACCAAGGTATTCGACTTCGTGTTCGGAGACATCTGCGGAATCTACCACACCATGGACCATTTCACCGGTAGGAAATAATGCAGAATACAAGCACAGAAAGGATTGATCAGATCCTGAGCAGGCAGAAAGCCTTCTTCGCCACCGGCGCCACAAGGGACGTTAAATTCAGGAAGCAGCAGCTTTCCAAGTTCCTTGCAGCGATGGAAAAGTACGAGAAGGAGATAGCTGACGCTCTCTGGACCGATCTCCACAAGTCATACGAGGAGGCATATATCACCGAGATCGCCCTCGTCAAGGCCGAAATCAAGAACCACCTTCGCCATGTGGGCAAGTGGGCACGTCGTGAGTGGAAGAAGACCCCTATCACAATGGTTCCGGCATCAAGCTACATCGTGAAGGAGCCGCTCGGCACAGCTCTGATCGTGTCGCCGTGGAACTACCCTGTCCAGCTCCTGCTGAATCCGCTCGTAGGTGCGATCTCCGCAGGCTGTACAGCAGTCCTCAAGCCTTCACCTTATGTGCCTCATGTATCTGAGGCCATCCAGCGGATGATCGAGGACACTTTCTCGGACGAGTACATCGCCGTGACTCAGGGAAACCGCGAGGTCAACGGCTACCTTTTCAAGCAGAAGTTCGACATTATCTTCTTCACCGGAAGCCCTGCTCTCGCAAAGAAGGTGATGGCTGCGGCAGCGGAGAACCTCGTTCCGCTCGTTCTCGAGCTCGGAGGAAAGAGCCCTTGCATCATCGCCGGCAATGCTGACGTGAAGCTTGCCGCGAAGAGAATCGCATGGGGCAAGACCCTCAACTGCGGGCAGACCTGCATCGCTCCGGACTACATCCTCATCCATGAATCGGTAAAGGATCAGTTCGTACACGAATTCGACAAGGCCGTCAAGGAACTCCACGGTGCGGACATCCGCGAGGATAGGCACTATGTGCGTATGGTCAGCGACGGAGCGTTCAAGCGCGTCAGCGGATATCTGGCAGATGGCAAGGTGCTCTGCGGAGGAAGGACCATAGCCGAGGAAAGGTTCATCGAGCCTACTCTCCTGGGTGATGTCGCTCTCGACAGTCCTGTCATGACCGAGGAGATCTTCGGACCGGTATTCCCTGTGATCAGCTTCAGCGGCTCAGACTTCGCAGACCAGGTGGTACGCTTCGTCAACGACAGGGAGAAGCCTCTCGCATTCTACTACTTCGGCAAGGAGAGTGAGGGATGGGACATCATCGCACGCACTTCTTCCGGCGGCGGATGTATCAATGACACGATTATGCACATCGTAAACGACAACATCCCGTTCGGAGGTGTCGGAAACTCAGGCATGGGACACTATCACGACAAGGAAAGCTTCGAGGCATTCACGCACAGGCGTTCGATCGTCGCAAATCCGACATGGATCGACCTTCCTTTCCGCTACATGCCTTACTCTTTCTTCAAGCTCGTGAAGATGCTGATGTAAGAAAAACCAAGTTAGAGACTTATAAGACTTCAAGACCTAAACCGGGGCGATTGGGCAACACCAGTCGCCCTTCTTTTACCTCCACTCCCCTGAAAAGGTCGTTCGAGATGAGCAGATTACCATCGAGGTCTGCGAAATCCACCGCAGGAGAAAGGTGTGCGGCAGCTGTCACGGCACATGAGGTTTCGGTCATGCACCCGAGCATCACGGCCATGCCCTCAGCTCTTGCGTAGCTGATCATCTTCCATGCTTCGGACATACCGGTACATTTCATGAGCTTGATGTTAATTCCGGAGAATATGCCCTTGAGCGAAGACACGTCCCTGAGCCTCTGGCATGATTCATCCGCGATCACCGGAATCGGGCTGCGCTCGGTAATCCATGCAATGTCGTCGAGCCTGTCCTTAGCCATCGGCTGCTCCACCATCCGAACTCCCCTTTCGGCAAGCCATGAGATCATCTCCACCGCCTTGTGCTTGTCCTGCCATCCCTGGTTGGCATCCACCACCAGAGGGACGTCGGTCACCGAGCGTATGGTCCGGATCATCTCCTTGTCCGAATCGAGTCCGACTTTCACCTTGAGCACATTGTAGAGTCCGAGACACTCCTCAGTCTTCTGGCGCACCACATCCGATGTGTCAATTCCTATGGTAAAGCTGGTGCTTGGTGCCTTTTCCGCATTCAGACCGTAGATCCTGTACCAAGGCTGGCCCATAAGCTTGCCAACAAGGTCGTGCAGAGCGATATCAACGGCTGCCTTTGCCGGCTCGTCACCTGGCGAGAGTAAATCCACATAGGCAAGGATATCCTCCATCTGGAAAGGATCCGCGAACTGTCCGAGATCAACCTTGGCGAGGAACTCGCACACGCTCTGCTGGGTATGTCCCAGATACTGAGGCATCGATGCCTCGCCGTAACCGGTGATTCCGTCGTATTCAATAGCCACCTGCACGTCTGGAGTCGTGGTCCTGGAGTATGTCGCTACGGTGAAGGTATGACGGAGCTGGATGTCATAAGGTTCGAAGCGCAGCTTCATCCTTGGAGCTTCGCCTGCCTGCTTATTCACGTTTGGAGCTATGCACGATGTGCTGAAACGAGAAGCTGCCGCAGTCGCACCGGCTGCAGCAGCTATCTTGAAAAAGTCTCTTCTCTGCATGTCTTTGTTGCTTTGAAGAGCTAATATACGAAAATTTAGAATTCGACGACGAAGCCTCCCGTCGCAGTCTTGACTATTGTCTTCCTGCGTATCATGCTCTTGCATATAATGGAAGTGATTCCCGTCGCCACGGCCACTCCTGCGCAGGTATAGACTCCCTTGAGGCAGTTCTGACTGGCTTGGGCGTCCTTGGGAGCATATCCGGCCCAGTCAGGACCTCCGGCTATCTCCCTGTACTCAATGTCGTAGATGATAGCGCCCATCGCGCATCCTACCGCGGCGACTCCCGCTGCCGCACTGGTTATCGACATCACGTTGGAAGTGGTCAGTATGGCGTTCTCCTTCTTCTCGATTGGACGGAGATAGGCTCCCGGGATGAGCTGATTGAGGTCAGCACCCTGTGGGATGGTGAACTTCTTCTGAGCATAGGACTCAGTGCTGAAGGATGCAGTCACCAGCACTGCAGCCATCAAAATTAGCAATCTCTTGATCATAACGGTCTGCGTGCTTTAGAATTCAATTACAAAACCTCCGGTTGACGCTCTTACAATGGTCTTGTTGCGAAGCGTAGCCTTGATTGAAATACCTGTTATCGCGCTCAGGACGCACACTCCGGCAGAAGCTGCTGCTCCGACGATGAACTTGTCGCGGGTTGCCTTGTCGAGCTCTGCGGTCTGATGGAAGTCCTTGCTGCCAGCCTCCCTGAACTCTACGTCATAAGCAACGACGCCAACGGTGGCTGCTGCTGCGATCACTGCAGAGGTACATGCTGTGATGTTGCAAGCCTTGACTGCTGCAAGACGTGCATGCTCTGACTTGTTGAGTGGGCGAAGGGTCATGCCTGGAACGACGCTGTTCACGTCGATGTCTGACTTCACGATCTTCTGTGCGTGTGAAGGGGTGCTGCAGAAAATGGCAGCGATGATTGAGAGGGTAATAAACAGATTCTTCATTTTCGTCATGCCGGTGTCTTGTTCCGACGGTTGCAAAGGTATGAGGCCTCTTTGTGGTGTGCAAAAAAGGCGTTTATCGATGGAACAAAGCGGAATCCGAATTGTGTTAGTATGATTCCGGGAAGGCCGGAACTGTGCTTTTTGTTAAATCGTTAATGCTTTTCAAGACTGTTTTTGGATTGATTTATCTTAATGGAATGATTAGATTTGCGTCAGAAATGACTTCTGAAATGAGACACAGCACACTTGCAATACTCAGAGTCCTCGTCTTCTCTGCGCTTCTCTCCCTATGCTCTTGCGGTGAGAAGGCAGAGTTCAGGACGCTTAGCCCCGGAGAGAGGGAAAGGACGGAAAACAGCATGGCCGCCCACCTCAGGGCAGGCACTGAATTCCGCAACAACGCGGAGTTCGAGGCTGCCGTCGACGAGCACAAGATGGCACTCAACGACGCCGAAGCCTTGGGGGACACCCTCAACATCGTGGTTGCGATGAACCAGGTCGGAACGGACTACCGCAGGCTTGGTTTGCTCGAGGAGGCATCTTCATGGCATTATGAAGCTCTTCGAATCAATGGGAACTATTCGGACAGCACTTCGTTCCAAGCAAGAAAAAACAGCGCGAACGCATACAACGGACTGGGTAACATCATGCTCACGCTCGAGGACTACAAGGGTGCAGAACAGGTATTCCGCAAGGCTCTTGCAATCGAGGAGATACTCGAAAGCGAGCTTGGACAGGCCATCAACACATCCAACATCGCATCAATCTATGAGCACGAAGGCCTGTATGACCTGGCTATGATGTGGTACGAAAGATCCATCGAACACAACAGGAAAGCCAACTCCATACTCGGCGTCAGCCTCTGTCACACCAGCTTCGGCCGAATCGCCGAGAAGCAGGGACGCAAGGAAAGGGCGAGGAACGAGTACACCAATGCATACGACATACTCAAGGAGAATGATCCATGGCACTGGCTCGAACCGTGCTTCGCTCTCGCCGGCCTGGAGATAGATGAAGGCAACTGGAGCTCGGCATACCTATATATAAATGAAGGTATGGCCGTAGCGAACAGCATCAATTCTCTTGAGCACAAGGCGAAGGGATTCCAGATGCTCTCGAGGTATTACGAGAAGCGAGGTGACTGGCGCAATGCTCTCGACTGCTATAAGCTGGCAGAAGAGACCGCTGACAGCCTCAACGGCCAGTCTGCGAGAACAAGGCTGCAGGACCTCAGGGTCGCATTCGAGCGCGACAAGGTAGAAAACGAGGTGAACAGGCTCAACAGGGAGAGAGACCTCCAGAAAAGGAAGCTCCACTACACGGTCATATTCTTCATACTCGTCGGTCTCCTGTCTCTTGCGGCCATTGCCGTACTCGCACTTGCGGTCATGTACAAGAACCGCTCGGCAAGGGCCATGAAGGAACTTGAGCAGACAAGGGAAGCCTTCTTCACCAATGTCACGCATGAGTTCCGCACTCCCCTCACGGTCATTCTCGGATTGAGCAACAAGCTCAAGGAGAAGTACGCGAAGGACGACAAGAGCAACAATGAGTTCAACTCCCTGATCTGTCAGGGCAACAATCTGCTCGAGCTCGTCAACCAGCTGCTCGATGTCGCAAAGGTACAGTCATCCATCGGCGAGCCTAGATGGAGGACTGGAGACCTCGACCTCATACTTAACATGGAAGTTGACGCATTGCGCAGTTATGGGTCCCAGAACCTGATAGACGTGAAATATGTATGCAACGCAGCGCACCTGACTGCCGATTTCGTTCCTGACTACATGAAGAAGGTGCTGGACAACCTCATCTCCAATGCGATCAAGTTTACCCAGCGCGGAGGTCATGTCTATGTCATCCTCGACCAGGACGGAAAGAACGCAAAGATAACGGTGCGTGACAACGGCCTGGGCATAAAGGAATCTGATCTTCCACACATCTTCGACTCATTCTACCGCGGCGACATAACCAGCAGTGTCCACGGCAGCGGAGTCGGGCTGAACATGTCCAAGCAGATGATCGAGGCAATGGATGGAAGGATAGAGGTCGAGAGCACGGTCGGAGAAGGCACGTCATTCATAGTCTACCTCCCTCTCAAGCATGGAACCTCCATATTCAGCGCATGGCAGCCTGACGGCACCCAGCAAGTACCCGTATCCGTCGTCGGAAACGTCGGCACCCGTGACGAGAACGCTCCGACCATACTCATCGTCGAGGACAATGACGACATCGCTCGCTACGAGGCGAGTCTGCTCGAGGACAGGTTCAACATCATGTATGCTCGAAACGGACAGGAGGCGCTCGAAAAGGCCCATGAGTACATGCCAGATATCATCGTGACTGACCTCATGATGCCGGTTATGGACGGTCTCAGTTTCTGCCGCAAGCTGCGCACATCGGTCGAGATCAACCATATCCCGGTAATAGTCATCAGTGCCAAGTCCAGCGACGAGGACAGGCTCGAGGGTTACAAGGCCGGAGCGGATGCCTTCCTCAGCAAGCCTTTCCATGCAGAGGAACTCTTCATAATGATAGAAAGGTCTCTCCAGGCCAAGACGCTTCTCAGACAGCAATACAGCGAAGCGATGAAGGAAGGTAAGGAGGACAGCGTCGAGATGTCCGAAAAGAACAAGGAATTCCTCACCAGTCTGAATTCCGTCATATACTCGAAGATGGCGGAGCCGGATCTGAATTCCGAACTTGTCGCCCAGATGCTTTTCATCAGCCAGCGTCAGCTCAACAGGAAGGTCAAGATGATGACAGGGATGGACACGACCAGCTTCATCAGGAAAGCCCGCATGGCATCGGCAAGAAAGCTGCTCACGAGCACGAGTCTACCTATCGGAGAGATAGTCTTCAAGTGCGGTCTCGACTCCCCTAGCTACTTCTCCAAGCTCTACAGGCAGGAGTACGGAGAGACTCCTTCGCAGACTAGGAAGGCTCAGACGCCAGTAAAAGAATAAAACAAAGCCTAATACCTGACAATCAGGACTTTTCTTTCAAGAAATGTCCTGATTGTTATAGTATAGTCACTGCAAAAAGTCCCATTGGTTATACTATTCGTCCTATTAGATATAGTGAGAAAAACTTTTTTGGCGCAACTTTGCACCCACAAGATCAAGTAATCTTGAATCATAAAAAACTATTCTACTTCACAACACCCCCTCGACGCGAGTCGCGGGGTTTATTTTTTATGTGCGCGGGGAATAAGACAAAAAAATGGCCGGGACTTTCGTCTCGGCCACTGGCATCCGCCTTTCCGGCTTCAGCCTTTCAGTGCTCCCTCAGGGGCTCGAACCCTGGACCCCAACATTAAGAGTGTCGTGCTCTACCAACTGAGCTAAGGAAGCAGTCCTTATGTCGTCGAGGCCTCCACCCGAAGGCTTCAGTCTCTTTTGTGCTCCCTCAGGGGCTCGAACCCTGGACCCCAACATTAAGAGTGTCGTGCTCTACCAACTGAGCTAAGGAAGCAAACTTGTCTTTATTGAAGCTTTCGCTTCGATGTGATCCGTTTGGGGCTCGAACCCAAGACCCCAACATTAAAAGTGTTGTGCTCTACCTACTGAGCTAACGAATCAATCCGTATCCCAGCGAGAATTCGTTCTCAAACGGGAATGCAAAGGTAGTCCATTATTCGGAAAAAGCAAAAGAAATTCGCTTTATTTTTTAAGTATTTTCAAAAGTGCTTGCTTTTATGAATGCGATTGATTAATATTGTGGAAACGTTCACGGATAATGAGACATTCATTCACCACCACTACCACTACAACAGGTACCGGTCAGGCTTCTGGCAGGCTTTTGTAGGTATGTAGGTGATGAACACGATACTGATAGGGAGTCTGCAAGAAATCATGGCAGACTCCTTTTTTTTGATAGAGACCTTAACAATATAGACAATGAAGAAAGTAAGAGTATTTGCCCCGGCGTCAATCGCCAACATGGGATGTGGATTCGACGTGATGGGACTAGCACTTGATGACGTAGGTGACATCATCGAAATCGTGGCTGACGAAGGTGACGGGCTCAGCATAATCAACAACAGCGGCGTGCCAATGCCGGAGGATATCGAGATGAACGTGATCACCCCGGTCGTAAGGAAGTTCCTCGAGATGACTGGCAACAAGGCAAAGATCGAAGTCACCATCTGCGAGAAGATATACCCTGGCTCGGGCATCGGCTCCAGCGCAGCATCGTCCGCAGCCGCAGCATACGGAATGAACGAGCTCTTCGGCTGTCCCCTCTCCGAAGAGGAAGTCGTGCTCTGTGCGATGGAAGGTGAAAGGCTCGCCAGCGGAGGCTACCATGCAGACAACGCGGCTCCTGCCGTGATGGGAGGAATCGTGCTCATCAGAGGATACGAACCTCTCGACATAATCAAGCTCCCTGTTCCCGGAAACTTCTACTGCGCGGTAGTCCATCCACACATCGTCGTCAACACGAAGGAAGCGCGTCAGATTCTGCCGAAGGATGTCCCTATGCACGCAGCGATCAGCCAGTGGGGAAACGTCGGCGGCCTGATCGCCGGACTCTATTCCGGTAACATCGGACTGATCGGACGCTCGATGAAGGACAGCGTCGCAGAGCCATACCGAAAGAAATTCATCCCCGGTTTCGACGAGCTCAGGGAGAAGCTTCTAGGTGCAGGATCGCTTGCGATGAACATCTCCGGATCGGGTCCTTCCGTCTTCGCACTCTGCGACAACGTCTCCGTGGCGGAGAAGGCAGGAGCCATTATGAGGCAACACTTCGACGAGAGGAGCATCGGACGCGAAGTTTACGTCGTCAAGGTGTCCAACAAGGGCTGCAAGCTCACAGGTATCAACATCTAAGCTTGAGATAGCTCAACTAATATCATTATAAATTAGCCGATTTAACAAAATCGTTCAGACTGATAACATTTTTGTTAAAATGAAATATTTTAGTTCCCGCGACATCAAAAAAGAGCATCCGTACAGCCTGAAAGAGGCTGCTTTCATGGGTCTTGCGCCCGACGGAGGGCTCTTCATTCCCGAATACATACCCAGCGTCGACATGTCAAAGGTCGAGTCACTTGCAGAAAAATCCTATGCCGAGATGGCTCTCTACCTCGCCGGTCTTTTCTTCGGGGAGGACGTGGCAGAAGAGGATCTCCAAGCTATGGTGATGAAGGCATACGACTTCGATTGTCCTCTCGTGAAGATCAGCGAAGACGACTACGCTCTCGAACTTTTCCATGGGCCGACCTTCGCATTCAAGGATTTCGGTGCACGCTTCATGGGCGGCATGCTGGGCCTGCTCTCCAAGACGAAGGCGCAGGAAAACGGAAGCTCATCAGATAGTGAAATGCTCACAGTCCTTACAGCCACTTCAGGGGACACAGGCAGCGCGGTTGCCGCTGGATTCCATAATGTCCCTGGAGTGCAGGTGGTGGTCCTCTACCCCGAAGGAAAGGTCAGCGACCTCCAGGAAAGTCAGATGACCACGCTCGGGGGAAACATCCATGCCGTAAGGGTCAAGGGAAATTTCGACGACTGCCAGGCCCTCGTGAAGGACGTGTTCAATGATGCTGATTTCCGCCAGAGCCACTATGTGACCTCTGCGAACTCCATCAACCTTCTCCGTTGGATTCCTCAGTCCTTCTACTATTTCTATGGATGGTGCCAGTGGAAGAGGATAACCGGAAAGAACGAGCCGGACATCGTGGTTCCAAGCGGCAACTACGGAAACATCACTGCCGGAATGCTCGCCCACTTCATGGGCATGCCTGTAAGAAGGTTCATCGCCGGAGCTAACGCGAACGACGTGGTGCCAGAGTTCCTCAGGAGCGGAGTCTACTCCCCTCGTCCATCTGTACGCACGGTGGCGAATGCGATGGATGTCGGCGCTCCCAGCAACTATGAGAGAATGATGTATCTCTACGGACAGGACTTCGGCAAGCTCTGCGAGGCCGTATCCGGTTACTCATACGACGACGCGCAGATCAAGGCCGGGATGAAGGAGCTTTTCGAGCGTTACGGCTATGTATCGGACCCGCACAGCGCAGTTGCCTACAACACGGCCAAAGACGCGAAAATGGACGGTTTCCGCCTGTCTACGGCCCATAGCGCAAAGTTTCTCGACGTGCTCCGCGACGCACTCGGTCCCGAGGCTCCCGACTCTGCCTTCGCGATACCGGAGGGACTAAGCAGGGCGATGGAGAAGCCGAAGGAGTACACCGTCATGGAAAACAGTCTAAAAGAGCTGGAAGCCTTCGTTGATAAATTATAATTTGATAACTTTGCTATCAGATAACACTATAACCAAACGTAGATGAAAAAGTCAATATTCACATCTTTGGCAGCCCTCGCTATCTGCATGGTTGCCAATGCACAGGAAA
Source organism: Candidatus Cryptobacteroides sp. (assembly GCF_056207615.1). NCBI lineage: Bacteria > Pseudomonadati > Bacteroidota > Bacteroidia > Bacteroidales > Candidatus Cryptobacteroides > Candidatus Cryptobacteroides sp. Next base: position 14,876 of record NZ_JBAEER010000129.1, read on the forward strand.
TCAAGGAAGACTTCAAGCCTTCTGAGCTCAATCAGCCGGGTCAGGAATATCCTATGGTAAACTCTCAGGGATACGCACGTTTCCGCATCAACGCTCCAGGCGCTGCTGAGGTTAAGGTAAGCCTCGGTCTCGGTGGCCAGGGTGGTACCACTCTCAAGCACATGGGTGACGGTATCTGGGAAGGAACCACAGCTGGTCCAATGGACGAAGGATTCCACTACTATCACGTATCTATCGACGGCGGTATCTTCAACGATCCCGGTACCAACAACTACTACGGTTCTTGCCGTTGGGAGAGCGGTATCGAGATCCCTGCTCACGACGCTGACTTCTATGCAGAGAAGAACGTCCCTCACGGAAACGTACAGCAGGTACTTTTCTGGTCAAAGAGCACCAATCAGCTCCGCCGCGCATTCGTATACACCCCTGCCGGCTACGGCGATCCAAAGAACAAGACCAGGTATCCAGTTCTCTACCTCCAGCACGGCTGGGGCGAGGATGAGACCGCATGGTCTAACCAGGGTCACGAGAACCTCATCATGGACAACATGATCGCAGCAGGCGAGGTCGAGCCTTTCATCATCGTCAACACCTACGGCATGTGCAACGACATCGTGTTCGGTCACATCAACGAGTTTGACGCAAAGGATTTCGAGGCAGTGCTCGTAGACGAGCTCATTCCGTACATCGACGCAAACTTCAGGACCAAGACCGACAAGTGGCATCGCGCTATGGCAGGTCTCTCGATGGGTGGCTTCACCACTTCACTCATCACTCTCCGTCGTACCGAGACCTTCGGCTACTACGGTCTCCTCAGCGGTGGCTCATACACACCTGATGCAATCAAGGACCCTAAGCAGGTGAAGCATATCTTCATCAGCTGCGGTAGCAAGGAGAATCCTGACGGCGTCATCAAGGCTGTCGAGGACCTCAACGCAGCCGGTATCAAGGCGACCTCTTTCGTCTCTGAGGGTACCGCTCACGAGTTCCTTACCTGGAGACGCGCACTCAAGGCGATGGCTCCGCTCCTCTTCAAGTAATCGACAACTACAGTCATAACGACAAAAGGGTGGTTCCCGAGCGGGACCACCCTTTTTATTGTACTGCAATTATATTCTACCTATGTCTGAAGGAGAGTTCCCTCTCAAGGTCGGAGATGGTGACACCCATCTGCTCGAGGAGGACGAGATAGTGATAGATCAGGTCCGAAGCTTCATAGATGAAGCGGTCACGGTTTCCGTCCACGGCCTCGATGATGGACTCGCTGGTCTCCTCACCAACCTTCTTGGAAATGCACTTTACGCCCTTGATGAAGAGCTTGGTAGTGTATGATCCCTCCGGCATTTGCTCATGGCGCTTCCGGATCACGCCCTCGAGGGTACGGATGAATCCCTCCTCCTCAGGAGTATCGAAGCAGCTGGTGGTGCCACGATGGCAGGTAGGGCCGTCAGGGATGGCCTTGATCAGGAGAGTGTCGTTGTCGCAGTCAGGATACATCTCGACCACGGTGAGGAAGTTACCGCTGGTCTCCCCCTTCGTCCAGAGGGTATTGCGCGAGCGTGACCAGAATGTCACCTTACCCTCGCTCACGGTCTTCTCATAGGCCTCCTCATTCATATATCCGAGCATCAGCACCTTGAGAGTGCGTGAGTCCTGGATGATGACGGGAAGAAGGCCGTCACCGGTCTTGGAAAGTTCGAAATCCTTGAAGCTATACTTGCATTCCATAATGTCAAATTATTTGGTTTCAGTCAATCTCATTGGTATTCCGGCATCAGCGAGCGACCTCTTGAGATCCGGGATCGCAATCTCGCCGTAGTGGAAGATGCTGGCTGCGAGGGCTGCGTCCGCACGACCCTTGGTGAGCACTTCCTCGATGTGCGCGATGTTTCCAGCGCCGCCCGAAGCGATGATAGGGATGGTGAGGATATCCGAGAGCTTGGCGTAAGCGTCACATGCGTATCCGTTCTTCGTACCGTCATGGTCCATAGAAGTAAAGAGGATCTCACCTGCTCCCCTGTCCTGCGCCTCCTTGGCCCAAGAGAAGAGTTCCTTGTCTGTCATGTTGCGGCCGCCGTGGGTAGAAGCCAACCATGTACCGTCGATACACTTCGCATCGATCGCGCATACGATGAACTGGCTGCCGTACTTTGAAGCGATCCTGTCGATGAGGGTCGGATCCTTGATGGCGGCACTGTTCACAGAGATCTTGTCCGCGCCGGCGTCGAGAAGGCGTGACGCATCGTCGAGAGTCGAGATGCCGCCGCCGACCGTGAACGGGATGTTGATGCCTGCTGCGATTCTCTCTACGAGCTCCGCGAAGGTATGGCGTCCCTCATGGGTCGCGCTGATATCGAGGTACACGAGCTCATCCGCACCGTCACGGGAGTACTTCACACCCATGTCCACTGCGTCGCCGACCTCCTTGAGGCCGAGGAAATTGATGCCCTTCACCACCTGTCCGTCCTTGACGTCCAGGCATGGGATTATACGTTTTGCGACCATCTCCTTATATCGTCCAATGTGATTCTGTTCTCATATATGGCCTTGCCGATGATGACCTTGCGAAGGCCTGCCTTGTCGAGGGCCTTGATCTCTTCCATGGCGCTGATTCCGCCGCTGACTGTGAAATCCACGTCCTGATACCTCTCCTGAAGTCCCACATAGAGAGGAGAGTTAGGACCGAGGAGCATTCCGTCTCGCGAGATGTCGGTCACGATGGCCTGCGAAAGTCCGAGCGGAAGAAAACGGTCGATAAGATCCTCGATGGTGAGTTCCACCGACTCCTGCCAACCCTTCACGGCGATGTGGAATACAGGCTCGTTGAACATGTCCCTCTTGGTATCAGAGCGTCTCACGTCCGCTCCGAGCACCATCTTGTCGGGACCGAAGGTCTGGAGCCACTGCTCGAAAAGCTCCGGATGAAGCGCTGCGACGCTGCCGATGATGGCATGGCCGGCACCTGCGCTGAACACCCTCCTGAGGCCGGCTTCGTCTGCTATTCCACCGCCCCACTCGACATCGAGACCACTGCTTGAGACGACCTTCTCCAATGTCTTGAGGTTCACCGTATCGGACACCTTGGCACCGTCGAGGTCCACCAGGTGGATTCTCTTCACTCCGCAGTCTGCGTAAGCCTTCGCCATGTCGACAGGCGAAGCATCATATACCTTTGTCTTGGCATAGTCACCCTTGGTCAGGCGCACGCAGCGTCCGCCGATGATGTCTATGGCTGGAATGATTTCTATCATAATGCAATGAAGTTTCTGAGTATCTGCTCGCCCACGTCACCGCTCTTCTCCGGATGGAACTGAGTTCCGTAGAAGTTCTCGTACTTGAGCGCTGCGCTGAACATCTTCTGTCCGTGTCTGCAAGTCGCGATGGTATCCGGACAGAGCTCAGGATAGTATGAATGCACGAAATACACATGGCAACCGCCGGCCATACCCTTGAAGAGCTTGCCGTCGAGATTGTTGATCGAGTTCCAACCCATGTGCGGAACCTTCGCCTCAGGATCCTCAGGGAACCTGCGTACATGGGAATCGAAGATGCCGAGGCACTTCGCATTGCCCTCCTCGCTGTCCCTGCACATTATCTGCATTCCCACGCAGATACCGAGGACTGGGCGGCGTATGCTCTTGATGACGTTCACGAGGCCCTTTGCCTCGAGGTTGGCCATCGCGTCCGCCGCATTTCCCACGCCCGGCATGATCACCTTGTCAGCCTTGAGGAGGACGGCTGGGTCATCAGTGAGCACATACTCGCACCCGAGCCTCTCCAGGGCGTTCTTGACGGACCTGAGATTGCCCGTATTATAATCCACAATTGCTATCATAGCAGTCCTTTGCTTGATGGAAGTTCATAACTGAATACATTGCGCCTCACAGCCTGGCGAAGCGCACGCGCGAAGGCCTTGAACACGCTCTCCGCGATATGGTGGTTGTTCTCGCCTCTTGCCTGGACATAGAGGTTGCACTTCATCGCGTCGCTCATCGACTTGAAGAAATGCTTGAACATCTCCGTAGGTACGTCACCCACGTACTCACGGGTGAACTCGACATCCCACACGAGTTCGCTCCTGCCGCCGAAGTCCATCAGACAGATTGCCCTGCACTCGTCCATAGGAAGTACGAATCCATATCTGTCGATTCCGACCTTTCCGCCGAGGGCCTTGGCGAGAGCTTCACCGAGAGCGATTCCCACGTCCTCCATGGTGTGGTGCTCGTCGACCTCGAGATCGCCCTTGCAGCGCAGCTCAAGAGAGACGCCGCCGTGATGTACGATCTGGTTGAGCATGTGGTCGAAGAACTTAAGTCCGCTGTCCACGCATGACTCGCCCTTTCCGTCGAGGTCCACCTTGACATAGATGTCGGTCTCTCCGGTCTTGCGTGCCACGACTGCGCTGCGCTCAGTGCTGCGCACCGCCTCCACGACTGCCTTCCAGCTTTCGGGGGGATCCTCTGAGTCTATCTTGAGACCCTTGGCACCGAGGTTGCGGGCCAGCTGCATGTCGCTCTCGCGGTCACCGATGACGAAGCTTGCGGCGAGGTCATAATCACCTGAAAGATACTTTCCGAACATACCTGTTCCCGGCTTACGGGTATCGAGTCCGTCCTCGGGGAAGCTGCGGTCGATAAGCTGGTCATCGAATACCACATCCTCGCCCTCGAGGGTCTTGAGCATCTTCTCATGGGCAGGCCAGAAGGTCTCCTCCGGGAAGGATGCAGTGCCGAGGCCGTCCTGGTTGCTTGCCATCACGATCTCGTATCCCAGGCCCATCAGAGCCTTCATGCCGGAGATCGCTCCTGGCACGAACTCGAGCACCTCGAGCGAATCTATCTGTTCGGTGACAGGGGGTTCCACGATGATGGTGCCGTCCCTATCCACGAATATCGCCTTCTTCATATAGTTTCAATGATTCAAGAAGTTTCACATTCTCCTCAGGGAGTCCGACGGTGATGCGGACACAGCCCTGGCAGCCCTTTACGCGGTTGCGGTTCCTCACGATGATTCCGGTGGCGAGCAGATGGTTGTACACTCTGTCCGCATCGTCAACCTTCGCAAGGATGAAATTGGCCTCGCTCGGATACACCTTCTCGACGAAGGACATCGCCGCAACGGCCTTCGCAACCACCGCACGCTGAGCCACAATCTCGCTTACCCTGGCAGAATTATCCTCCTGGAGGGCCTTGAGCGCAGCTTCCTGTGCAAGCTGGTTGATATTGTATGGATATTTGACCATGGACATGAGCCTGATCACATATTCGTCCGCGAATGCGAGTCCGACCCTGAGACCGGCCATTCCCCATGCCTTCGAGAGAGTCTGGAGCACGACAAGGTTCGCGTACTCGCCTATCTTGGCGATGAGACTAGGCTCAGAGCAGAAGTCTATGTAAGCCTCGTCGACTACGACTATGCCCTTGAACCTCTCGAGCAGATCCACGATCTGCGCATTTGAGAAGGCATTTCCTGTAGGATTGTTCGGAGTACAGAGGAATATGGCCTTGGTGTTGGCATCACATGCTGCGAGCAATGCGTCATTGTCGAGGCTGAAGTCCTCGCCGAGCATGAATGGCCTTACAGCGATGTCGTTCATGTCCGCAGCGACCGCATACATTCCGTAGCTTGGCGCTATCGCCACCACGTTATCCTTTCCCGGTACGCAGAACACGCGGAAGACCATGTCGATGGCCTCGTCGCTACCGTTGCCGATGAAGATGTTCTCCACTGCGGCGCCCTTGATCTGGGAAATTCTCTCCTTGAGAGCCTTCTGGTGCGGATCAGGGTAACGGTTGTAGCCGGTAGGATATGGACTCTCGTTTGCGTCAAGGAAGACGCCGATAGGTCCGCTGTACTCGTCCCTCGCCGTAGAATATGGGCAGAGACTGCGTATGTTCGCCCTTACGAGCGTTTCGATTTCCTTACTTTTCATAGGTTCTCAGCTTTACTGCGTTTGCATGTGCCTGGAGGCCCTCCGCCTCGGCCATCGAGACGATGGTCTTTGCAAGGCCGTCCAGTCCTTCCCTGCTGATTTCCTGTATGGTCATCTTCTTCATGAAGCTGTCGAGGTTCACTCCGCTGCATGAACGTGCCCATCCGCAGGTAGGAAGGGTATGGTTGGTGCCGGATGCGTAGTCGCCTGCGCTCTCCGGTGTATAGTTCCCAAGGAACACGCTGCCGGCAGCAGTGATCTTGTCGGCAATCTCCCATGGGTTCTCCATGGAGATGATAAGGTGCTCCGAAGCATATTCGTTCGCGAATGCGACCATCTCGTCCCTGGATCCGAGCACCACGAAGCGGCTCTTCTCTAGAGACTTTGCCACGAAGTCCGCGCGACTCAGGAGCTCGGCCTGACGAAGTACCTCAGCCTCCACCTCGGAAGCAAGCTTGTCGCTGTCGCTCACGAGCATCACCTGGCTGTCTGCACCATGCTCCGCCTGCGAGAGGAGATCTGCTGCGACGAAAGCCGCGTTGGCTGTAGAATCAGCCATGACCATGACCTCAGAAGGGCCGGCAGGCATGTCGATTGCCACCTGGCGGTTGCCCAGAAGCTGCTTTGCCGTGGTCACGTACTGGTTGCCAGGTCCGAAGATCTTGTCGACCTTAGGCACTGACTCGGTACCGTATGCCATTGCTGCGACCGCCTGCGCACCACCGACCTTGTAGATCTTGCTGATGCCGCAGTATGATGCTGCATAGAGCACTGCCGGTGCCACCTTTCCGTTTCGGGCACATGGAGTACAGAGCACCACCTCGCTGCAACCGGCTATGGATGCAGGGATGGCAAGCATGAGCACGGTTGAGAAGAGAGGCGCCGTACCGCCAGGGATATAGAGTCCTACGCTCCTGATAGGAACCGGTCTCTGTATGCACCTGACTCCGAGCGCAGTCTCGACCTCCACCTGGGAAGGATACTGAGCCTCATGGAATGCGGTGATGTTGCAGGCGGCGTTCCTGATAGCCTCCTTTACATCTTCCGCCACGAGAGCGGCTGCTTCGGCAACCTCGGCCTCGCTCACTGCAAGGCTTTCCATATCGAGTCCGTCAATCTCCTTTGCAAGGCCGAAAAGGGCTGCATCACCCTCCGTCCTCACACGTTCGATTATCTTCTCGACCCTATCCCTTACGACAGGATTGAAATCGGATGGTCTGGCGCAGAGGCCTGCCCATTCCTTTCTGTCGGGATTTCTGTATATCTCCATGATATTATTACTATGGTATGATCTTGTCAATATCGAGCACGAGTATGCCCTCCGCACCTATTGCCTTGAGCGCACGTACCTTCTCCCAAAGGTCGTTCTCGTCCACTACCGAGTGGAGAGAGCACCAGCCTTCCGCAGCAAGCGGCATGACGGTTGGGCTGCGCATGGCAGGAAGGAGCTTGACTGCTTCCTCTACTGAACTCTGAGGGAGGTTCATGAGGATATATTTCTTATTCTTGCTCACCTTCTCGGACTCGATCCTGAAGAGGATTTCCTGGAGGACTTCCTGCTCCTCTGCGTCGAGGTTGCCATTGGAGATGAGCACGGCCTCAGACTCGAACACGGTCTCGACCTCAACGAGTCCGTTGCTCACGAGAGTACTGCCCGAAGATACGATGTCGAAGATGGCGTCAGCGATGCCTGCGGCTGGAGCGATCTCCACCGAACCGGTGATGACCTCCACCTTGGCGTCGATGCCCTTCTCGGCAAGGAACTTCTTAAGTATTACCGGATACGAGGTTGCAATCCTCTTACCGTTGAACCACTCAAGTCCATTATACTCCACTGACTTAGGAAGCGCGAGGGAAATCCTGCACTTGCTGAAGCCAAGACGGTCGACGATCTCCACTGGGAGGTTCTTCTCCGCAACTTCGTTGTAGCCTACGATACCGAGGGTAGCGACGCCGCTAGCCACGAGCTGAGGAATATCGTCATCCCTCATGTAGAGTACCTCGATAGGGAAATTCTTCGACTTAGAAAGGAACTTCCTCTTGGCGTCATCTATCTTGATGCCTATGGAGTTGAGAAGTCCGACGGTGTCTTCGTTAAGACGACCTTTAGATTGAATTGCAATGCGTATCATAATTGTCTCTGTTTTGTTTCCGGTGCATAAAAAAATGAGGCTCACCCTGCGGTAAGCCTCATGATATTCTGTCTATGACTGCACATGCTGAAGCCTACCAAGTCTTGCGGAGATGGTGGTGCTCGTGGTGGAATGCGCAGTTGAATGTTCTCATAACCCTACGAAGGTAGGAAAGATTATTTGCAAAAACAAATAATTAGAGAACTATGCACCAGTTATGAGTATCCTCCTCGAGACCATCCTGGATTCCGCGGATGCGGTCGTAGAGCTTGCGGCTCACCTTTCCGCACTCGCTTCCCGAAGGGACATGGATGGTTTTTGTGATCTCGTTGCTCTCGAGTGCCGGCTTGTCGTCGATGCTGCAGATAGGAGTGATCACGACTGCAGTGCCGCAGGCATTGATCTCCTCGAATTCCGGAAGCTCCTCAACGTAGACAGCCCTCTTCTCCACAGTCATGCCGAAGTCCTCTGCCACAGCCTGGAGAGTCTTGTTGGTGATAGATGGAAGCACAGAGTTTGAGAGAGGAGTCACATAGGTATTGCCCTTGATTGCAAGGAAGTTGGATGAGCCGAACTCGTCGATCTTGGTCTTGGTGGCAGGATCGAGGAAAAGGAGCTCACGATAGCCGAGCTTGTGGGCAAGGTTGTATGGATGGAGCGAAGTCGCATAGTTAGCTGCGAGCTTGAACTGGCCGGTACCGTTAGGTGCAGCACGGTCATAGTTCCTGGCAAGTACTGCTGTGCCAGGTGTAAGGATCTTCGCGCCGGAGTAAGTACCGACAGGGGCACACATGACAGCGAAGAGAACCTCATCCGATGATGCGATACCGAGCTGAGGGTTGCATCCGATGAGGACAGGACGGAGGTACATAGAAGCACCGTGTCCGTAAGGAGGGAGGAACTCGATGTTCGCCTCGACGCACTTGATGCACATGTCGATGAACATCTCCTCGGTAGGCACTGCCATGTCGAGGTATGAGCCGCTCCTGCGAAGACGCTTGGCGTTCTCATCCGGGCGGAAGATACGGATCTTGCCGTCCACGCCCCTGAAGGCCTTGAGGCCCTCGAAGCAGGCATTTGCGTAATGGAACACTCCAGCGAATGCGCTGAAATGGAAATCAAAATCGTGTGAAGCTACAGGCTCGGACCATGCACCGTCCTTATAGTAGCTTGTGATGATGAAGCTGGTCTTCCTATACTTGAAGGAGAGATCTGACCAATCCAAATCTGCCATAGTATTGTCTTTTTAATTAGATTCTTGATGCTACCCAATCACCTACCTCTGAGGTGCTGTATGCCTTTCCGCCGTTTGCGAGATCCTCAGTCACGACGCATGCGTCGATGCTTGCGGATACCGCGTTCCTGATGGCCTTGCCCTCCTCGAGGAGACCGAGGTGCTCGAGAAGCATTGCAGCCGAGAGGATGGTTGCGAGAGGGTTTGCGATGTTCTTGCCTGCAGCCTGAGGATATGAGCCGTGGATAGGCTCGAACACTCCGGTGTGCTCACCTACAGATGCGGAAGCGAGAAGACCCATTGAGCCTGAGATGCAGCTTGCCTCGTCGGTGAGGATATCGCCGAAGGTGTTCTCAGTCACGAGGACATCGAAGAACTTAGGCCAGGTGATGAGCTTCATCGCTGCGTTGTCGACGTACATGTAGTCGGTGGTGATGTCTGGATACTCACCCTCGATCTCCTGTGCAACCTGCCTCCAGAGCCTTGAAGACTCGAGGACATTGGCCTTGTCGACCACTGTGAGGTGCTTACGGCGCTTGCCCGCGTACTCGTATGCGAGACGGAGGATGCGCTCTACCTCATGGCGATGGTAGATGTTGGTATCATAAGCGGTGTCGCCGTTGTTGAGACGTCCCTTCTCACCGAAGTACATACCGCCGGTGAGCTCACGGATGCAGATGAAGTCGGCACCTTCGACGAGCTCCTTCTTGAGCGGAGACTTGTCGACGAGTGAGGAGAAGGTCTCCACTGGACGAAGGTTTGCGAAGAGGCCGAGCTTCTTGCGCATTGCGAGAAGACCCTGCTCCGGACGTACCTTTGCCTTAGGATCATTGTCGAAACGTGGGTCACCCACTGCTCCGAAGAGGACTGCATCAGCCTCGAGACAGGTATTGAAGGTCTCGTCAGGGAATGCAGAACCGGTCGCGTCGATTGCACATGCTCCGACGAGGCCGAAAGTATATGTTACCTTGTGGCCGAACTTCGCAGCCACGGCATCAATGGCCTTTACGGCCTGTTCAACGACTTCGGGTCCGATACCGTCACCCGGAAGCTTTGCGATTCTGATGTCCATATCTATTGATGTATTATATCAAGGTTTTCCAAAATGTTGAGCATCTTGACTGTCGCCTTGATGGCGGCCTCCGTCTGGTCGGAGTCGATGCCTCTTGTCTTGAACTGGTAGCCATTGCTGTCCCAGGTGATGGTAGTCGCAACGAGCGCGTCGGTCTTACCTCCCGGAGGGATAGTCACCTGGTAGTCGGCAAGGACGGGATGCGGTTTCTCTAGGCGGTCGTAAATCTTCCAGATAGCCTTCATGAAGGCGTCGTACTGTCCGTCTCCGACCGCGGAATCCTCGTACTCGGTACCATGGATATTGACCTTCACGATGGCGAAAGGCTTCATGAGCCTGGTCAGCTGAAGGCTGTAGTTCAGGATGTGGATGTTGTCCGGAGTCTCCTTCGAGGCCTCCTTGAGCACGTCGGCGATGATGAAAGGAAGATCCTCCGCGCTCATGGACTCCTTCTTGTCTCCGAGTTCCACGACTCTCGCAGTCACGAGCTTGACCTGCTCGGGGGTGAGGGTCATGTTCAGAGCCTTGAGGTTCTCCACGATGTTGGCCTTTCCGCTGGTCTTGCCGAGCGCGTACTTCCTGACACGTCCGAATCTCTCCGGAAGCAGGTCGTTCACATAGAGGTTGCCCTTCCTGTCGCCGTCGGCATGAACGCCGCTGCTCTGGGTG
>NZ_JBAEER010000130.1:0-2904 GCF_056207615.1 Candidatus Cryptobacteroides sp.
GACAGGAAGATCCTTGTATGAACGAGGCTTGCTGCGATAGATCTCACAGTGATGAGGGCAGTTCATTGGCTTGAGGAGGTATTCCTCACCCTCCTGTGGAGTGGTGATAGGACGGAATGAGTCCTGGCCGTAGTGCTCCCAGTGACCTGAAGTCACGTAGAGGTCCTTGTTACCGATATGTGGAGTGACTACTGGAAGGTAGCCATACTTCTGCTGAATCTTGCGGAGGAACACCTCGAGACGATAGCGGAGATCTGCACCCTTAGGGAGCCACAATGGGAGACCCATGCCGACCTTGTGTGAGAAGGTGAAGAGTTCCATCTCCTTTCCGATCTTGCGATGGTCACGCTTCTTTGCCTCCTCGAGGAGTGCGAGGTGCTCGTCAAGAAGAGTCTTCTTAGGGAAGCTGACGCCATAGATACGGGTGAGCATGTTGCGCTTCTCGTCGCCTCTCCAGTATGCACCTGCGATTGAGAGGAGCTTCACGGCCTTGATGACTGAGGTGTCCTTGAGGTGAGGTCCACGGCAGAGATCGGTGAAGCCACCGTTCTGGTAGAAGGTGATGGTACCGTCCTGGAGGTCCTGGATAAGCTCGCACTTGTACTGGTCACCCTTCTCGGTGAAGTTCTTGAGAGCCTCTTCCTTGCTGACATCGGTGCGAACGAACTGCTCCTTGGTGCGTGCAAGCTCGATCATCTTGTCCTCGATAGCCTTGAGCTCAGCTTCAACGAGAGTATGTCCGCCGAAATCCACATCATAGTAGAAACCGTTGTCGATTGCTGGTCCGATACCGAACTTGATGCCAGGATAGAGAGCCTCGAGAGCCTCTGCCATGAGGTGAGAAGATGAGTGCCAGAAAACCTTCTTGGCCTCAGGATCCTCCCACTTGTGGAGCTTGATCGAAGCATCTTCGTTAATCGGACGGGTAATATCATAGATAGTACCCTTTCCTGTAGCGTCTGTAGTAGGCACGACTGTCGCTGCGAGGATGTCGCCTGCGAGCCTAGGGCTGATACTCATTGCAATGTCATAAGCAGATACGCCTGCTTCAAACTGCTTGACGCTACCGTCAGGGAAAGTGATGTTGATCATAAAATTTCTTTGTTTTGCGTCCCGGCAGATACAATCCTGCCGAAGACTGGTAAGTATATATGGATAATCATACAAAGATAGGCAAAAAATTGTATCTTTGCTTATCTGATAACACATAAGTTTATTATGGAAAAACTCGAGAACGGCACTCTTCTGAACAAGGCCAGCATCGCAGGAGCGGTGTTCGGACTGATTTCAGGTTCATACATATTCATCACGAACGCCATGGCATCAGCACAGATGGGAGGAATACTCGCATCCCTGCTCTGGATAGCCAAGTTCGTCGGATGCATATATCTGATGATTTTCTTCATGAAGAAGCTCGTCAAGGAATATGATGACGTCAAGAACAGTGACACGCTGAAATTCGGAGTGCTCACGGCACTCTTCTCTGCAATCATCACTGCAGCAGCAAGCTACATCGCGAGCGAGTACGTATTCCCAGACCTGCTCAACAAGCAGATCGACCTGGTATATCAGATGTATGGTGAGATGCTTGATTCCAATTCGATGTCGGCGCTTGACAAGATGACCGAGAACTACTCCACCATCAGTTTCTTCAGCCAGCTCATCTGGTGCTTCATCTACGGAACCATCCTCTCGGTGATCATCTCCGGCAAGGTCCCTACACCGGACCCTTTCAAGGATTTCAAGAACAAGGAAAACGACGCTGAATAGCCATGATCAAGGAACCTTCATACGAACTCGACCTCTCCATCGTAATCTCCCTCCTGAATGAGAAGGAGTCACTTCCGGAGCTAGTCGCCTGGATAGAGAAGGTCATGGATGCTCAGAAATACAAGTATGAGCTCATAATGGTCGACGACGGCAGCACAGACGGATCATGGGATACCATCCAGGAGCTTTCGGAGAAGAACCCATGCATACACGGAATATCATTCCGACGCAACTACGGCAAGTCCGCTGCCCTCTACCACGGCTTCAAGGCTGCGAAAGGAAGGGTCGTCGTAACCATGGACGCGGATCTGCAGGACTCCCCAGAAGAGATTCCAGAAATGTACAGGATGGTAGTCGAGGACGGATGGGACATCGTAAGCGGATGGAAGCAGAACCGTCAGGACAACAAGCTCACCAAGAACATTCCTTCGAAGCTCTACAACTGGACTGCACGCAAGGTTACCGGAGTCAAGCTCCATGACATGAACTGCGGACTCAAGGCATACAAGAACGAAGTCGTCAAGAACGTCGAGGTCTACAGTGAAATGCACAGGTACATCCCATACCTGGCAAAGAACGCTGGATTCACCAGGATAACAGAAAAGCCTGTTCACCACCAGAAGAGAAAATATGGCAAGAGCAAGTTCGGAATCGAACGTTTCGTGAACGGTTTTCTCGATTTGCTTAGTCTCTGGTTCCTCAGCACCTTCGGAAAGAAGCCAATGCACTTCTTCGGCTTCACCGGAATCGTCACTTTCCTCACAGGTATAATCTGCGCAGTTTCTGTGATCATCATCAAGCTCGTCAACCAGGCTAACGGCATCAAGTACAGGCCAGTGACCGATCAGCCACTCTTCTACCTCGCACTCGTCGCCCTTGTAATCGGCGTACTCCTTTTCCTTGCCGGCTTCATCTGCGAGATGATCTCCCGTTCCGGACAGGATCGCAACAAGTACAACATCAAAGACGAAATCTAAAAAAATCTTATATACAAAAAAAAGAGACCCAGGTCGTGTGACCTGAGTCTCTTAGGAAGCGCGGCAGCTACCTACTCTCCCACTTGGTGTAGCAGTACCATCGGCGTAAGCGAGCTTAACTTCTCTGTTCGGAATGGGAAGAGGTGGATCCTCGCTG
>NZ_JBAEER010000131.1:0-32782 GCF_056207615.1 Candidatus Cryptobacteroides sp.
TATATTACGACTTCTGTCAGTCAAGGAAATATCCTTCCAAGCTGCTTGGAGAGCAGATCAGGGAGGCTATCGACGATGCGTACAAGCGCCTTCTCGAACCATCCATCTCCAATGAGGTCATAAAGGCCGCCAAGGAGAAGGCCGACATCGAGTCCATCAAGGTGTTCGGAGAGAATCTCCGCCAGCTGCTTCTCGCGGCGCCTGTCGGACAGAAGAGGCTCATGGCCATAGATCCCGGATTCAGGACAGGCTGCAAGGTCGTGTGTCTCGACGCTCAGGGCCAGCTGCTATGCCATGACGTGATCTTCCCTCATCCTCCGGTCAGCGAGAAGGTGAAGTCGATCCAGACTCTTTCCGGGCTCATTGACAAGTACAAGGTCGAGGTGATCGCCATCGGAAACGGCACCGCAGGCCGTGAGACCGAGGAGTTCGTGAAGAGGGTGCCGAAGCCGGAGGGTTGTCGCGTGTTCTCGGTGAGTGAGGACGGCGCTTCCATCTACTCGGCGTCCGAGGTTGCGCGCGAGGAGTTCCCGGATCAGGACGTGACCGTCAGGGGCGCAGTGTCCATCGGACGTAGGCTCATGGATCCTCTCGCCGAGCTCGTGAAGATAGACCCTAAGTCTCTTGGCGTAGGCCAGTATCAGCATGACGTGGACCAGAATCTTCTCAGGGAAAAGCTTGACAATACCGTGGAAAGCTGCGTCAATAGCGTAGGCGTCAACCTCAATACCGCATCTCCATATCTGCTCCAGTATGTTTCCGGAATAGGCCCGGCACTCGCCGGGAGCATAGTCGATTACAGGACGGAGAACGGAGCGTATTCTTCGAGGGAGGAACTTCTCAAGGTCAAGCGACTCGGCGCAAAGGCATACGAGCAGTGCGCAGGTTTTCTCCGCATTCCTGGTGCTTCAAATCCGCTGGACAATTCTGCCGTCCACCCCGAGGCTTACCATATCGTCAGCCGAATGGCAAAGGACCTCGGTGTCAGCACTGCCCAGCTGGTCGGCAATGTCGAACTCATTTCCAAGATCAAGCCTGCGGACTATGTGGAAGGGGAGTTCGGACTTCCTACCATTGACGACATTCTCAAGGAGCTTGCGAAGCCGGGACGCGATCCGCGCGAGGCTGCGCAGGAGTTCGAGTTCTCCGAAGATGTGCACAGCATAGATGACCTCCATGTGGGTATGGAACTACCGGGCATAGTGACCAATATCACCGCCTTCGGCGCCTTCGTGGACATCGGAATCCATGACAATGGCCTCATCCATGCATCGAACATGGGAGTCAAGGGAATGGCAGATCCGTCCAAGCTTCTCAAGCTCAGACAGCATGTGATGGTTACCGTCGTTTCTGTTGATCTGGACAGGAACAGGATAGGTCTCAGACTCCTGAAGAAAGCTTAGGCCCTTCTCCTGAATTTTCTGAACTTCAGTCCGAGGACGCCCCAGAAGGCTTCCCCGAAAATGCTGCTGGACATCTTTGACGTGCCCTCAGTCCTGTCAACGAATATGATAGGCACCTCCTTGACCTTGAATCCGAGCTTGTAGGTGGTGTACTTCATCTCGATCTGGAATCCATATCCCTTCATCCTTACGTCGTCGAGGTCTATGGTCTCGAGGACCTTTCTTCTGTAGCATTTGAATCCGGCCGTGGTGTCATATACCTTCATTCCGAGCACCGTGCGCACATACACGGATGCATAATAGGACATGATCACCCTGCCGATAGGCCAGTTGATGACGCTGATTCCGTTGCAGTAGCGTGAACCGATCGCGAGGTCGGCACCTCCGTTTGCGCATGCGTCGTACAGACGTGGAAGGTCGTTCGGATTGTGCGAGAAGTCGGCATCCATCTCGAAGATGTAGTCATATCCGTTCTCTACGGCCCACTTGAACCCGGTGAGGTACGCGGTGCCGAGTCCGAGTTTTCCCGTTCTCTCTATCATGAAGAGCTTCTCCGGGAATTCGGACTGTAGCCTCTTGACTATGGCCGCAGTGCCGTCAGGGGAACCGTCCTCGATTACGAGCACATTGAAGTCACCCTCAAGCGCAAAGACAGCGCGGATGATCTTCTCGATGTTCTCCTTTTCGTTGTATGTCGGGATGATGACTGCTTTCCTATCCATGTCGTGCGTAATTGTTTCCTGCAAATATGGCACAAATATCCCGATTTCGCGATTGATTTGTGCGGAATTATGACTAAATTGCGTTCAGTTATGTACAAGGAAAAATATCCGTCGAAGCTTTTGGAAGATGCCGTGGATGCGATCAATTCGCTTCCGGGTGTCGGCCGCAAGAGCGCGCTCAGGCTTGCGCTCCACCTTCTGCGTCAGCCGCAGGAGAACGTCCACCATTTCACGGCGTCTATTGACAAGCTCCGGGACCATGTCCGCTATTGCCGCACCTGTCGCATGATATCCGATGAGGAGATATGTTCGATATGTTCGGACAATTCTCGAGACAAGAGCACGATATGCGTTGTCGAGGACGTGAGGGACGTGATGAGCATCGAGGCTACCGGACAGTACCATGGAGTCTACCATGTGCTCGGAGGAATCATCTCTCCGATCAACGGTATCGGACCTTCGGATCTCACCGTGAACGATCTCGTGGCAAGGCTCAGGGAGGCGGAAGATGGAACTGAGGTGATATTCGCGCTGAGCGGAGACGTGGAGGGTGAGACCACTGCTTTCTACATCTTCAGGCAGATTTCTCCTCTGGGCGTAAATGTGACATCACTGGCCCGCGGACTGGGCTTCGGAGACGACATTGAATACGCTGACAGCCTGACACTTGGACGTTCGATTGCGAACCGTCAGCCTTTCAGACCGTAAAAAGTTTGTTTTTTGAAATAAAGTCCCTACTTTTGCACGCTTTCTATCGAAGATAGGCCGCATACTGAAGTTTAATCCTTCCGGCGACTGGGCCGGCGAAAAGCAGGATGCTATGATAGAGATTTTCTACAAATCAAACGGCCAGGTATTGGTATCCCAGTCGGAGTCCCTCTTCCAGGAACTCCAGAAATCCGATGTGATATGGATCGATCTCTTCGCACCGACCGGTGAAGAGAAGCGTTCCACCGAGGCTTTCCTCGGCACGACCATCCAGAGCCGTGCACAGGCGGAGGAGATCGAGAGTTCTTCACGATTCTTCGAGAACGACAAGGCAATCTTCGCTAATACCAACTTCGTCATCCCGGGTCCTGACGAGTACTCGATGGAGACGGTTTCCTTCATCATCTGCGACAGTATTCTCACGACTATCCGTGAGGTTCCGCTCAGAAGCTTCGTGGACCTCCAGAGGCGTCTTCAGGCATTTCCGAGGAACTATGCGAACGGCTATCTCGTGTTCGTGAGCATCCTGGAGCAGCGTGTCGACCTCGATGCCGACATGATCGAGCTCATGAGTAAGGAGATCGCGCAGTTCAGCAAGAAGATAAACCTCGGTGAGGATGTCAATGAGGAGTTCCTTCTCGATATCAACCAGTTGCAGGAAAACACGATGCTCGTACGCGAGAACATCGTCGATAAGCAGAGGGTGATCAGCAGCGTGCTCAAGAGCAACAAGTATCCGAGGGAATATCAGACGAAGATGAACGTCCTCCTGAAAGATATCTCTTCCCTTATCAATCATACGAACTTCAGCTTCGAGCGTCTCGAGTACCTCCAGAACACCGTTCTCGGTCTTATCAATCTCGACCAGAACAAGATCATGAAGGTGTTCACTCTCGTGTCCCTGCTGCTCATGCCTCCTACTCTCGTGACAGGTTTCTTCGGTATGAACGTGTTCGGTGACGTCCTTGAGGTGAGACCATGGCTGTCGATACCGATGATCACCTTCCTGCTGATCGTTCCGGTGATAGTGATCTATCTTATCTTCAGAAGGAAGAATATGCTCTGATTATTTGAGCATTACTATTTGATTTCTCGTATTTTATACATAATTTTGCGCGCCTTTCGGAGAGGTGCGCTTTTTTGTATCTCCCGAGGCACAAGACATAAAGTACAACCCACTAGTTAAGATCAACAATTTACTATGGAAGAAAACAAGAACATCGCAGCAGAGGAAACTCCTGCAGTTGAGGCTCCAAAGGCAGTCCTCAACGCCTCAGTTGCCCCAGAGAATTTTGACTGGGATGCATTTGAGAACGAAGACGTGTACGGCGCTGACAAGTCAGAGATCGCCGCACAGTACGATCAGACCCTTTCAAAGGTTGTCGAGAACGAGGTCATCGAGGGCGTCGTTTCATCAATCAGCAAGAGAGAGGTCATCGTCAACATCGGTTACAAGAGCGAGGGTGTCATCATGGCTCCTGAGTTCCGTTACAACCCAGACCTCAAGGTTGGTGACAAGGTTGAGGTACTCGTAGAGAACACTGAGGACCGCAAGGGTCAGCTCGTGCTTTCACACAAGAAGGCTCGTCAGCTCCGCTCTTGGGATCAGGTCAATGCTGCATTCAACAATAACGAAATCGTCAAGGGTTATGTCAAGACTCGCACTAAGGGTGGTATGATCGTTGACGTGTTTGGTGTAGAGGCATTCCTTCCTGGAAGCCAGATCGACATCAAGCCTATCCGCGACTACGATCAGTTCGTCGATACTACCATGGACTTCAAGATCGTCAAGATCAACCAGGAGTTCCGCAATATCGTCGTATCTCATAAGGCTCTCATCGAGGCAGAACTCGAGCAGCAGAAGAGCGAGATCATCGGCAAGCTCGAGAAGGGCCAGGTACTTGAAGGTACTGTCAAGAACATCACCTCTTACGGTGTATTCGTTGACCTCGGCGGTGTTGACGGTCTCATCCACATCACTGACCTCTCTTGGGGCCGCATCAACCATCCAGAGGAGGTTGTCGCTCTCGACCAGAAGATCAATGTCGTTATCCTCGACTTCGATGAGACCAAGAAGAGAATCGCTCTCGGTCTCAAGCAGCTCACTCAGCACCCTTGGGATGCACTCGATGCAAACCTCAAGGTTGGTGACAAGGTTACCGGTAAGGTTGTCCTCATCGCTGACTACGGTGCATTCGTAGAGATCGAGCCAGGTGTAGAGGGTCTTATCCATGTATCAGAGATGAGCTGGAGCCCACGTCTCCGCATCGCTCAGGACTTCCTCAAGGTAGGTGACGAGGTAGAGGCACAGATCCTTACCCTCGACCGTGACGAGAAGAAGATGTCTCTCGGTATCAAGCAGCTCTATCCTAACCCATGGGAGTCAATCCGTGAGAAGTATCCTGTAGGCAGCCAGCACACTGCAACTGTTCGCAACATCACCAACTTCGGTGTGTTCGCAGAGCTTGAGGAGGGTGTTGAGGGTCTCGTACATATCAGCGACCTTTCTTGGAACAAGATCAAGCATCCATCAGAGATGGTAGCTTCTGGCAACTCAATCGAGGTTGTAATCCTTGACTTCGATGAGGCTAACCACAAGCTCAGCCTTGGCCACAAGCAGCTCCTTCCTAACCCATGGGATGAGATCGAGGCTAAGTACTCTGTAGGTACCGTTGTTGAGGGAACCGTAGCAGCTATCACTGAGAAGGGCGCTACCATCACTCTCGAGCCAGAGGTAGAGGCATTCTGCTTCAACAAGGAGCTCGTTAAGGCTGACGGTACCATGCCAGTAGCTGGTGAGAAGCTCACCGTCAAGGTTACCGACATCAAGAGGAACACCAAGAAGATCACTGTAAGCCACGCTAAGACTTACGTTGCTGCAGTTGAGGAGAAGGCTGAGAGGCCAGTATCTGAGGCAGACCTCACCAAGAAGGCTGTGAAGAAGATCAACTCTAACATCGAGAAGACCACTCTCGGTGACATCGACGCACTCGCAGCTCTCAAGGCTTCTCTTGCGAAGGGTGAGTAATCCTCTTCCGAGATGAATTTCACTCTGAATATATTGGGCACGGCTTCGGCCCTGCCCATTTCAGATAGATTTCCAAGCGCCCAAGTACTTGATGTACGGGGGCGCTTGTTTTTGATTGATTGCGGAGAGGGCGCTCAGGTAAGGATGCGTCAGGCAGGCGTCTCTTATCTGAAGATCGAGGCGATCTTCCTCTCACATCTTCATGGTGACCACATGTTCGGTATCTATGGGCTCCTTTCGACTATGGCTATGCTCGGACGTACCGGCAAGTTGGAGATCTTTGCTCCGCGCGCTTTTCGTCCTATGCTTGAATTCTTCCTCAGCCGTTTCGGTGAAGGCATCAATTATGAGATAGAGCACCATGCTCTTGACATGACAGAGCCTCAGACCGTGCTTGAAGTGAAGAATCTCACCGTGCAGGCTTTCCCTCTCAATCATAAGATGGATTGCTTCGGCTTCCTTTTCAGAGAGACTGAGCCTCAGTTGAACATATCCAAGGAGATGATTTCCAAGTATGGACTCGGAATTGCGGAGATGGCGACAGCGAAGAGGGGAGAAGATATCGTGAGGGCGGATGGCAGCATCATCCGTTGTGACGAAGTGACATACAAACCATATGAACCACGCAGCTATGCCTATTGTAGCGACACCGCTCCTTTCCCTGAACTCTCGTCATGGGTGAAGGGGGTCGACCTTCTCTACCATGAGGCTACCTATACCAAGGAAATGACCGACAAGGCTGCTCAGCGGTTCCATTCGACGGCCGAGCAGGCGGCTCTTTGCGCCAAGGAGGCCGGGGTCGGCAAACTTCTAATAGGACATTATTCTTCCAAATATCCGGATTTGTCCGTATTTTTGGACGAGGCTCGTACGGTATTTGCTGAGAGCTATCTCACACATGACCTCGACGTCGTCGATCTGCCCTTGAAGAAATTATGAGAAGAATTCTTGCAATACTTGTGACGCTGTGCGGTTTCCTGACGGTTTCCGCGCAGACTTCCTATGACCTATATATCAAGCAATACTATGATATAGCGGTGTCAGAGATGTACCGTTCCGGCGTCCCTGCCAGCATTACGCTCGCTCAGGGATTGCTTGAGTCGTCTGCAGGTCAGTCTGTTCTCGCGAGGATGGGAAACAACCATTTCGGCATCAAGTGTGCCGGCACATGGACAGGCCAGACCATCTATCATGATGACGACGCAAAGGGAGAGTGCTTCCGCAAGTATTCAAGTGTGAAGGATTCCTTCAAGGACCATTCTGATTTCCTGAGGTACAGCAAGAGATATCAGTCTCTCTTCGACCTTAAGATCACCGATTATAAGGGGTGGGCTGTCGGACTCAAGGCGGCAGGATATGCAACCGACCCTGGCTATGCGAACAAGCTCATAAGCATAATCGAGCAGTATGAACTGAACGATTTCGATGTCAACGGACGCTCAGCAAGGCCGGCACGCGAAGAGAAGGAGAGACCTTCCCGGGACCAGAAGCGCGAAGACCATTCCATCAGAGAATGGACACCTACACAGGACGAGGAGGAAGATGTGATTCCGGAATCTCCTAACAAGCTTCAGCAGGCTAGCAGATCAAGCTTCAGCTTCTCTATATCAAGGCCAGTATATGAACTCAACGGAGTACCGTTCATCTATGTGATGGAAGGCGAGACGCTGGATTCTATTGCCCGTGACTATCAGCTGTTTCGCAAGGAACTTCTGAAATTCAATGACCTTAAGGAGGGAGCTCAGGTGCGTCCGGGCCAGACTATTTACCTCAAGGCGAAGAACGCGAAGTCTGTCAAGGGACTGGACAAGCACGTCGTGGAGTCGGACTCTGAGACCATGTGGGATATCTCCCAGCATTATGCGATAAAGCTCAAGTCCCTCGAAAAGATGAATAACATGCTCCCTGGAGGAACGCTCCGCGAGGGTGTCATACTTAACCTCAGATAATGAAGAAAATCATATACATAGCTGCAGCTGTAGCGGTTGTCATGGGCTCCGTGCTGTCCGTGTTTGCAGCGCGGTGGTATCAGGATAACAGAAAGGCTAACTTCAGCGGATCCTACGAACTGTATGTGTATCCGGATATGACGGCATCGGATATCCTGGATTCTCTCAGTGGCGTAGTCCTGAACTCCAAGAGCCTTTCGAGAGCATTCTCGAAGGAGTCTGTGGTCTCTGGCCTTAAACCTGGTCACTATCTCGTCGCTCCATCTTCCCAGAGCATATACGTTGCGCGCATGCTGACCAGAGGATGGCAGACTCCGGTCAATCTCACCCTCTCCGGCACTCTCCGTTCGAAGGACAGAATAGCGAACCAGATAGCGAACCAGATGATGTGCGGATATGACGAGGTGTATTCTGCTATGTATGACAAGGAGTTCCTGGCTAAATATGATACGGATACCTTGAATCTTTTCGGATTCTTTCTTCCGGATTCATACCAGATGTACTGGACTGCTTCTGTGGACGAGATCTTCGCTCGTTTCAAAAAAGAATACGATGCCTTCTGGACGGATGAGAGAGTCTCCAAGGCCAAGGCTTTGGGACTGAGCAAAGAACAGGTGTCGACGGTCGCGTCTATAGTTGCAGGTGAAACACGTGCCGAACAGGAGTTTGCCAAGATTGCGGGAGTCTACCTGAACAGATACAATATCGGCATGCGACTTCAGGCGGATCCTACGGTCTGCTATTGTTATGGCTACACCCTCAACAGAGTGCTTCTGAAGCATCTTGAGGTCGAGTCACCTTATAACACATATAAGTATGCCGGGCTTCCTCCTGGCCCTATATGTACGCCTGGGAAAGCTTATCTGGATGCGGTGCTCAATCCGGACAAACATGGATATCTCTATTTCTGCGCAAGTGCAAGTTTCGATGGCACCCACAATTTTGCAGTCTCATACGACCAGCATCTGCGCAATGCCAGGGAGTTCCAGACAGCTCTGACTGCAAGAAATAAGGCAAGGCAATAACCGTAGGGTTTGCCTTGCCTTATTTCGTATCTCTCCTGGATTTACGTCTAGAGCGAGTTCAATGTCTTGGCTAGTATTCGTGCCGCACATGCGCAAAGCTCGGGACATGGCCTTTTACTGTAGTATTCCGACGTCCTTGCTGATGGCATAGGATCTTCTGGCTTCTGAGCCTTCTCGAGTCCCAGGAGTTCTCTGCATATTATGCTGCCGTTCTCTTCTCTATATTGGGCTGCAAGCATCTGAGTGAGTCTGTAATTGGCGCCGCGTCTTTCCATGTCTGCGGGAACCTTTGCCGGCAATGCTGCACCTGCCACCATTGTCATTGCGGAGACACATCCGCAGACTTCCCTGAGTTTTGCGAATCCACCGCCGAACCCTGAGCTCAATGTTGCGATCGTGTCTTCGTCAAGGCCTATCACGTCGGAATAGGCGAGGACGACTGACTGGCAGCAGTTATATCCTTTCTTAAAGAAAGCTCGTGCCATTTCGGCACGAGCTTCCATATCGAGATTGTATTTTCCCATTGTTACTTTGTTGCAGCCTCGAGCTTCTTCATCATCACGAACATGAAAGCCGCAGAGATGAGACAGAGTGCGAGGAATGTGCCCCAAACGACCCAGAGAGGGAGGTTGCCCCAAAGGTGACCTCCGATCTGGACGAGGAAGTTACCGATAGCGGTGGCTACGAACCAACCACCCATCATCATACCCTTGTACTTAGGAGGAGCGACCTTGGATACGAATGAGATACCCATTGGCGAGAGAAGGAGCTCTCCGAAGGTGAGGATGAGGTAAACGCTGATGAGCCAGTTAGGTGAAACGAAAGTACCAGCATCGCCTGCCGCCTTCTGGAGTGCAGGAGTGTTGAGGCCGATTGAAGCGATTACCATGAGACCGTATGCGATGGCTGCCACGAGCATACCGTAAGCGATCTTGCGAGGTGCAGATGGCTCCTTGCCCTTTGCTGCGAGTCCGCCGAAGATTGCGAGGCTCACTGGGGTGAGTGCAACTACGAAGCTAGGGTTGAAGTGCTGGTAGATAGGTGAGCTGATAGCGATAGGGCCGTCGAGTCTGGTGTACTTCCATACGAGCACTGCGATTGCTGCAACGATTGCAGCGATAGAATAGCCCTTTGCCTTCTTCTCTTCGCTCTGGAAGAATGAGAAGAGTGCGTATACGATCACGATCACCATCACGAGGTTGATGACGTCGAAGAGCATGCTCTGTACGCCAGTGCTGCTCTTTGCTGTGAACTGGTCTGCGAAATAGGTGAGGGTAAGACCGTTCTGGTGGAATGCCATCCAGAAGAAGATTACGACAGCGTATACGAGCACGAGAGCGACGATGCGGCTCTTGGTCTCTTCAGGAGTGAGGTTGTCCTCGATTGCGGCTGTGTCGCCTTTCTTCTTGCCGCCCTCTACATGCTTGAAGGTAGAGCGGAATGCATAGTAGATTGCAATTGAAAGTACGAGTGAGAGGCAGGCAACTGCGAAAGAGAAATGGTATGCGTCGTTTGACGAATATCCGAGTGAGAGCTCTGCCCACTCCTTGATCTTGACGGCAGCTGTAGGTGCAAAGAGGGCACCGATGTTGATTGCCATGTAGAAGAGTGAGAAGCCTGAATCTCTACGGTCAGAGTACTTAGGGTCGTCATAGAGGTTACCAACCATTACCTGGAGGTTGCCTTTGAAGAGACCGGTTCCGAGTCCGATGAGAACGAGCGCGAGTCCCATGATCGCAAGTGCGAAAGTGTCGCCGCCAAGAGGGAGCGAAAGCACAAGGTAACCGAGGAACATGATGGCGATACCGATGGTAACCATCTTTCCGTATCCGAACTTGTCAGCGAGGATACCTCCGATGAGAGGAAGGAAGTACACGAGTGCGAGGAAAGTACTGTAGATGAGTCCGGCCTGTCCTTCGGTGAGACCGAAGTTTGCTCCAAGGAAGAGAGCGAAGACCGCAATCATGGTGTAGTAGCCGAAGCGCTCACCGGTGTTGGCGAGGGCAAGGGCATAAAGACCTTTTGGTTGACCTTTGAACATAACTTATATAAAATTGATTATTTTTCGGTAGTTCTACAAAGATAGTGAAATCCTTTGATTTTTTGGTATCTTTGTGACTGTGCGGCCTTTTTTACTGAGGCAGTCTAATGAAAAACTAAATATTGGTAAGATGAAGAAGTTGATTATAATGATGGCGGTTCTAGTCGCCGCGATGCCTGTCCTGCGTGCGCAGGAGGTGTATTCGCTTCCTAAGACCTCGCTTTCTCTCGAGGTTGAGACCGTGATTGAAACCTTCCATGCAGGCCCTTATGCCGAGTATGCCAAGAAGTACCTCGGAATTGATGCGAGGTCTGAGGATTCCAGCTCTAGCCACATCGTGAAGGTCGTCATGACTCCACGCGTTGAGGCTGACATGTCCGCCAGGTTCTCTGCTGCCGTGCCTGCTTCTGCGTTGGGTAGTTTCACCAGCCAGGGACTCGTGTGCGTGTCTGGCGATGTGGCAGCTTCTTCTTCGACATGGAGGTTCCCGTCTTCGATGAGAACGGATTTCTCGGAGAGGGGAGTCACTTCCAATCATGCAGTCGAGTCTACCAAGCTCTACAGGACCGATGAGGAGGGAATGGTCAGCGAAATTACGCAGAGCGTTCTCGTCGAGAAGACTCCTGACAGACGCGCGGCCGAAGCTGCGGAGATGATATTCAAGCTTCGCAATACAAGGATACAGATCATCACAGGCGATACGGACATGACATATAGCGGACAGGCTATGGGCGATGCTGTTGCCGAGATGAAGAGACTTGAGAAAGAGTATCTCAGCCTGTTTGTCGGCTATACCGACGTACAGACCCAGGTCTATAACGTCGAGGTCGTGCCTGATGCATCGAAGAGCAGCCAGCAGTATGTCGCTTTCCGCCTCTCTGAGACTGACGGCGCCGTAGCTGCCGATGACCTTTCCGGCAAACCTGTGGTGCTGGAGCTTACTCCTGAGGCAGTCGCACCTGTCGCAGCGGGTGATGCCAAGGGAGGAAAGGGCGCACTTGTGCACTATAGAGTTCCTGCAGTCTGCAGAGTCAAGCTCTATGAGGGCACCAGCATGCTTCTCGACTCTCGTGTACCGGTATACCAGCTCGGAACCACCGCAACAACTTTCGTAATGACTAAATAATCAACATACCATAACCATGAGCATCTCAGAACTCAAACCAAGCATCGTGTGGAAAAACTTCCACTCACTTACTCAGATTCCTCGTCCTTCGAAGCATGAGGAGAAGGTCTCGGAATTCCTTTATCACTATGGTAAGTCACTCGGTCTCGAGACCATCAGGGACGAGGTCGGAAACATAATCATCCGCAAACCTGCCACTCCTGGCTACGAGAACCGCATGGGCGTGATTCTCCAGGGCCACATGGACATGGTCCCACAGAAGAACTCTGACGTGGAGCATGATTTCGAGAAGGATCCTATCCAGACATGGATCGACGGAGAATGGGTCAAGGCAAAGGGTACGACTCTCGGCGCAGACAACGGTATCGGTGTTGCCCCCGCAATGGCCGTCCTCGAGTCGAAGGATAGCGAGCATGGTCCAGACGAGCTTCTTGTCACCATCGACGAGGAGACGGGAATGACCGGAGCTGACGCTCTTGCCGCCGGCGTGCTCAAGGGCGACCTTCTCATCAACTGCGACAGCGAGGCAGAGGGAGAACTCTGCGTAGGTTGCGCTGGTGGTCTTGATACCAATGTGTCCGCTACATACACTCGCGTTAAGCCAGAGAAGGACTATCTCTGCTACAGCCTCAACATCAAGGGTCTCCTCGGAGGTCATTCTGGTATGGATATCAAGCTCTACAGGGCTAACTCCAACATCCTTGCGGCTCGTATCCTCCTTCCTCTTCTCCAGAAGGGACTCGTGAAGCTCCTTGACATGGAGGGTGGTACTCTCAGGAACGCTATTCCTCGTGAGACCGAGTGTACCGTATATGTCCCTTCAAAGAAGCTTTCTGCTGCCAAGAAGATGGTGGACAAGTACGCAGAGGAGATCAAGCAGGAGTTCGCAATCGCCGATCCGAACATCGAGATCAGCTTTGCTCCATACGTGCCTGCAGAGGGCGAGAAGTGCAGCCATGCTGATTGCCTCTACGTTGAGGACGAGGCTGCTGAGCGCTTCATGCGTGCAATTCTTGCCTGCCCGAACGGCGTCGAGAGGATGAGCGATTCCATCGAGGGCCTCACAGAGACATCCAACAACCTTGCAATGGTCAAGATAGCACGTGGCAAGTTCATGGTGAAGACCCTTCTCAGAAGTTCTCTTGACTGCGCGAAGGAGGCTCTTTCCCGCAGGATCGAGAGTGCGTTCGTGCTTGCTGGATGCAAGGTGACATTCACCGGCGGCTATTCAGGTTGGGCTCCTAACAACAATTCGATCATTCTCAAGGTCATGAAGAAGACCTACGAGGAGATGAACGGCAAGCCTGCCCAGATCGTGGCTACTCACGGTGGACTCGAGTGCGGCATCCTTGGCTCGAAGTATCCTAACTGGGACATGGTATCATTCGGTCCTACCATCATGTATCCACATTCTCCTGACGAGAAGCTCTTCATCCCTTCAGTGGAGCGCAGCTGGGAGTATCTCAAGACGGTACTCGTATCTATACCAGAGAAATAGTTTTGTCGGATAGATAATTTTTACTATCTTTGCGGTCCATTTTGTGGTCATTTGCCACGAGGTGGACCGTAAATTTTTATAAAACAATAAATTACAAACAAAATGATCAAACAGTACGAAACCGTTTTCATTGCAACTCCCGTTTTGTCTGATGCTCAGATGAAGGAAGCGGTTGCCAAGTACACAAATTACCTCAAGGAAAGAGGTGCCGAGATTGTGTACGAAGAGGACTGGGGTCTTAAGCAGCTCGCTTATCCTATTCAGAAGAAGACCACAGGATTCTACTATCTCATCGAATTCAAGGCTGACACTCAGCTCGTAGCAAGACTCGAGACTCAGTATCGTCGTGACGAGCGCATCATGCGTTTCCTCACTTTCGCTATGGACAAGCACGCTGTAGCATATGCTGAGAAGAGAAGGGCAAACAAGCAGAAATAATCAAGGAGGACAAGAATTATGGCACAGAACAATGAAATCCGTTATTTGAACCCTCCTACAGTAGAGGTTCGCAAGAAGAAATACTGCCGTTTCAAGAAGGCAGGTATCAAGTATGTAGATTACAAGGATGCTGAGTTCCTCAAGAGGTTCCTCAACGAGCAGGGTAAGATTCTCCCTCGTCGCATCACCGGTACTTCCCTCAAGTTCCAGAGGAAGGTCGCTCAGGCTGTTAAGCGCGCTCGTCATCTCGCACTCCTCCCATATGTAACCGACCTTTTGAAATAATAAGTAGACAGCAATATGGAAATCATTCTTAAGAAAGACGTAGCCAACCTCGGCTACACTGACGAGATCGTCAATGTGAAGACAGGATATGCTGTCAACTATCTTATTCCTCAGGGTTATGCAATTCTCGCTACTCCTTCTGCAAAGAAGGTCCTCGCTGAGAACCTCCGTCAGAGGGCTCACAAGGAGGCAAAGCTCGTAGCAGATGCAGAGGCACTTGCAGCAAAGCTCGCAGCTACTCCTGTTACTGTTGCAGTAAAGGTAAGCGAGTCTGGCAAGATCTACGGTTCAGTTACCACCGCTGACGTTGCAGCCGCTCTCGCAGAGGCTGGCGTACAGGTTGACAAGAAAGACATCACTATCGATGCAGTCAAGGAACTTGGTGAGTACGATGCAACCGTTAAGTGCTACAAGGGCGTTAAGGGTACCGTTAAGGTAACCGTAGTTGCTGAGTAATACTTACACTCGATAAAAAAGAGAGGCGATGACCAAAAGTCACCGCCTCTTTTTTATGCCCACTCTACGGCGGGCCCATTTGTTTTCTTAGAAATCGACTCCGTCGAGCTCTTCCTCGGACTTGAGGTTTGCCTTGATGAACTTCTGCCTGTCAATGGTGTTGTCGCCCATGTAGAATTCGAGGAGGTCGATGATGGACTCCTCGTCGCTGAGCTTGACTTCATCCAGACGGATATCCTCGCCGATGAACTCCGCGAACTCATCTGACGAGATCTCACCGAGACCCTTGAATCGGGTAATCTCAACAGCCGTCTTAAGTTTCTTGATGGCCTCTTCCTTCTCCTCCATCGAGTAGCAATACTTCATTTCCTTCTTGTTCTTGACTCGGAAGAGAGGAGTCTGGAGTATGTGTACGTGGCCACGCCTGATAAGGTCAGGGTAGTATTTCAGGAAGAATGTGACGACGAGCATCCTGATGTGCATTCCGTCGTCATCGGCATCGGTTGCGACGACGATGTTGTTGTATCTGAGGTTTTCGAGGTCCTCCTCTACTCCGAGGGCTGAGATGAGAAGGCTGAGCTCCTCGTTCTCGGCTACTTTCTTGTGGCTTTCCTTGAAGCAGTTGATAGGCTTACCCCTGAGACTGAACACCGCCTGTACGTCAGCGTTTCTTGCCATGGTGATGGTTCCGCTCGCAGAGTCACCCTCGGTAATGAATATGCTGGTCTTAGCTGCCTCTTCCTCTTTGCCCTTAGGCATCTTCTCGTTGAAATGGAACTTGCAGTCACGTAGCTTCTTGTTGTAGACGTTTGCCTTCTTGTTCCTTTCTCTGGTCTTCTTCTGGATTCCGGCGATTTCCTTCCTCTCGGCCTCGGAAGACTGGATCTTTTCCTGGAGGACAGGTATGATCTCCTTGTGGATGTGGAGGTAGTTCTCGAGGTTCTTCGACATGAAATCGTTTACGAAGCTTCTGATGGTAGGACCCTTGTCGTAGGTCCTGGTTCCGTCAGGATTCTCGATTTCCTTCTCCCACATGTATGTGGATCCGAGCTTGGTCTTGGTCTGAGCCTCGAAGGTCGGCTCCTGGATCTGTATGCTTACCGCTCCGATGATGCCCTGACGAATGTCCTCAGGGGCGAAATCCTTCTTGGACGCGGTCTTGTAGAACTCCTTGAGCGTCTTAGCCACAGCTTCTCTGAAGGCTGCCAGGTGCGTACCTCCGTCTCGGGTGTTCTGGCCGTTGACGAAGGAGACTATGTTCTCTCCATAGCTGTTTCCATGAGTCATCACGATTTCGATGTCTTCTCCTACTATGTGGATAGGCTCATAGAGAGGCGTTTCGCTGAGTGCATCGTTTACGAGGTCGAGAAGTCCGTTCTCGGACTTGAATACGGTCCCGTTGAAGTTGAGTGCGAGACCTTTCTTGAGGTAGGAGTAATTCTTGATCATGGTCTCGATGTACTCCATCCTGTATTTGTAACCTATGAAAAGGTTAGGATCCGGCGTGAACCTTACGAGCGTTCCGTTCTTTTCCTTTGTCTCTCGTTTCCCCGAGTCAATGAGCTTTCCCCTCTGGAATTCCGCGAACGAGGCCATTCCGTCACGGAATGACTCTACGTAGAAGTACTCGGAAAGTGCATTCACGGCCTTGGAACCGACACCGTTGAGGCCGACGGACTTCTTGAAGGCCTTGTCGTCGTACTTACCTCCGGTGTTGAGTATGCTCACGGCCTTGACTACGGAGTCAAGAGGAATGCCTCGTCCGTTGTCACGTACGCTGACTGAGGTCTCGTCTACGTTTACCTGGATGACCTTTCCGAAGCCCATGGTGAACTCGTCGATGGAGTTGTCTATGATCTCCTTGAGGAGTACGTAGATACCGTCGTCCGGCTTGTCGCCGTTGCCGAGTCGGCCGATGTACATTCCCGGTCTGCGCCTGATGTGCTCGACGCCTTCCAGGGTGATGATGTTCTCGTCACCGTAATTGACTGCCTGTGTCTGCTTGTTATCTGTTGCCATAGTGAAATCTTGGGGGAAATCATGCAAATATACGGAAAATCCCCCAAAAGGCGGATTTTTGGTTATAAGTTTATAATTGTTATCTTTGCATGATTATTTACGATTCTTAACCAGGTTTTCGTGAGACGCATTTTGAAAAAGATTGCGAATTTGATTGGGCTATTTGCAGGCTTGACGCTTTTGGCGTCTTGTCAGCACGACCAGCCCCGTTCGCCTGAGACTAACCAACTTACCGTCGGGTTCTATGCCGGCGGAGTCGTCACCCGTACCGTCATTGGTGAAAACGGCCTTACTGCGGCCTGGGAAAGCGGCGACAAGATGGCCGTTTGGGCCAAGAATTCATCTGATACATATACTCTTTCGAGGAAGGTCTTCGGTGTGTATGGTGTAGGAGGCTCGACAGGAGTCTTCACTGCAACGCTTGACGCTCCTATGGCTGAGGACAGGTATCTTTACATGGCTGCCTATCCAGTACCGAAGAACGTGCAGGGCACCATAGCCAGCTTCGATCTTTCCGATGAACAGGATGGAAGAGCTTCCGGTGGATCGGATATCATGATTGCCGATCCTGTAATGCATGGACCGCTCACTGAGATTCCGAAGCCGGACGACCATTCGACGATGAGGCTCAGCATGAACCATATCCTTCACCATCTCAGGTTCTATGTTCCGGAAGGTACGGACATGGAAGGGGAGTCGGTCAGGGATATCTTCGTCACCATGCCGAAGGCCATTGCAGGAACCGTGAATGCCGACCTTGCGGATCCAGACGCAGCAGCCACCATCGTTGACGGAACAAATTCCGTGATGATCGAGATGGCTCAGCCGATATCCGTATCCACGGGTACTTCGAAGGAGTATGCAATCATGGCTATGTATACCGACGGTAGCAGCTATGGTGAAGATGACTACATGCAGCTGACTGCGTATTCCAAGTCATACAAGTTCGGCGTGGCACCTATTTCTCTTTCTGGCAGAAGTTTCCTTCCTGGCCATTCGACTCCGGTCAGACTTGTTCCTACAACCAAGGAAAAGTTCTTCAGGGTGGTGATGGCCATGGGCCTGAACAATATTGGTGAGACCGTTCGCAAGATTTCTATAGTCGATGGCGAGAATGAGGTCTATTCTTATCTCAATGAAGAGGGTAAGTACAGCAACATCAAGATCTTCGAGGAATTTCTCGGTGACTCGGGCGAGTCTGGATATCTTTCCATCTGTAATGCCGTGAAGGGAGGAACTGCGAAGCTCGTGTTCGAGACAGATCATGCAATCGTCGAGAAGAATCTTGATGCAGCGGATATAGTGATTGATGACAACGTCGCTAGACTTGAGCTCGGCGAGGTGCCTTACCTCATCTATGAGGATTTCGACAATGCTCTTGATTCTGAGGCAAATGACAGCTATTCGGCTGGAGCAAGCAGCGACATGAACCTCGGAGGACATCTCCTTGATGAATTTATGCCAATGGCCGGATGGAATGCTGCGAGGTACAAGATCATCGGCGGGGATGCAATCCGAATCAACTGCCGTTACCAGTCAGGTGCATGGGTCGTAGGACGCTATTGCGGTCGTCTCGATACTCCGGCCTTGTCTTACATCAAGCCGGGCGTGTCCGTTTCCGTGAAGCTCGAGTATGACAATGCTTTCTATGTGCCGGCAGGAATGAGCTATGATGATTCAAACAGCGACATGGCCTTCTATAAGCTCGGAACGCATGAACAGCCAGTCGGATCTGCTATTGCCGGATTGAACTATAACGATATTGACAATAACATCAATCTCATATATAACTCACCTCAGAGGAGGTCAGAGGACATATCGAACTTGTCGCATATTTCGCATGTCGTGGATGGCGTGAACCAGAATACAAGGTTCGTGTTCTTCGCATGTACGGCGAGAACCAGCTCGCATATAGCGGCAAACTGTGTTTACTATCTATACCTGGACAACATCCGGGTCAGCATAGCCCAATAACAAAGAATAAAGTAGAATTAGATTTTTAACCCCAAGACTCATGAAATTAAACAGAATTGCAATCATTGCTTTAGCGCTCCTTATGGCGTCATGCTCCAAGGAGAACGGCAAAGTCGGATCTGTGAGATTTGCAGTCACAAGCAACGAGGAGGTGACCGAGGTCACTAAGGGAAAGGTTTCGGACTACACCGTTCTTCCGGCATCGGCTTCCTTCAACATCTCTGTCAAGGATTCAGACAATGCCTTGGTATGGAACGGCCCTGTTTCAGCATGGGACGCTTCTACCGCGCTCAACGTAGGCAATTATTCGGTTACCGCCAGCTATGGCGAGGAAGGTATCGAGGGATTCGACAAGCCTTATTTCACAGGAACGTCCACATTCTCTGTGGTCGGTGGCAACACCGCCCAGGTGAG
The DNA here is from genome assembly GCF_056207615.1 of Candidatus Cryptobacteroides sp. NCBI lineage: Bacteria > Pseudomonadati > Bacteroidota > Bacteroidia > Bacteroidales > Candidatus Cryptobacteroides > Candidatus Cryptobacteroides sp. Next base: position 19,087 of record NZ_JBAEER010000131.1, read on the forward strand.
CATTCCTGTACAGCTCGGCAATACCCTGGTGAAGGTGAGCTGCTCTGACTCATTCAAGAATTTCTTTACAGACTACTCTTTCTCCGTGACCACCGGTAACGGTACCAGGATCGACTTCGCGAAGGGTGAAACTCGCGCAGCTTTCGTGGATGCCTTCAAGTTCACCATTGCAGGAGAGCTTACTACTCAGGGAGGAAAGCAGCAGTCATTCTCTAAGGAATACATCAATCTTGAGCCTAAGACCTGTTATACCGTCAAGTTTGACGTGGACAACGTCGCAGGCGTAACCGTCACAATAACTTTCAACGACACCGTTGAGACAGTCTCGCTCGGTGACATTGAACTTAATGACTAGAAGAAGGAAGAATCATGATGAAAAAGATTATTACCATCATATCTGCGGTTGCCGCAGCACTCTCAATCGTATCATGCGAGCCAGTCAAGCCAGCTAAGGGACAGGGTACCCTTTCTTTTGACTCACTCAGCCTCGAGTGTGATGACTATGTGGAGACCAAGGCTGTATCTCCAGCCAGCGGAAACTACACCATCCTCGTTTCTGATGAGAATGGCGATGTTGTTCTCAATACTACCTATGCAGCTGTGAAGGGCGCTGACAACACCCTTTCGCTTCCTGCAGGAAAATATACTCTCGAGGCACGATCATCCGAGGACGCCGTCCCTGTAGCAGAGTTCGAGCAGCCTATTTATGGCGCTTCTACCACGTTCAACATCGTGGCCGGCGAGACCACCAATCTCGGAAACATCACCTGCAGCCTTCTTCAGTGCAAGGTCACCGTCAGCTATAGCGACGATTTCCTCGCAATGGTGACTGGCGAAGGCGCAGCTACTGTCGAGGTTACCTCAGGCTATCCTCTCAGCTATGAGATGGGCTATGCAAACGGCTCTGCATCATACGAGCATGGCGCAGGCTATTTCGCAGTAAACAACGGCGCCAACACTACCATGGAGGTTACCTTCAAGGGTAATATCGAGGGCCGCAGCCAGAAGATGACCAAGACCTTCACCGGTATTGCTGCAAAGCAGTGGCGTCAGGTAAAGTTCATCAAGAAGGTTGATGAGGAAGGTAATGCAACATTCGATGTCGTTATCAATGACATGATCGATGACGAGGAGCTCAGCAATAATCTCGCAGGTCTTCAGGACATCATCGGAGGTGATCCTAATGCTCCTAAGGGTGACGGCGACATCCGTCTCCTCTTCGACTATGAGAATGGTTGTGACACCGAGTTCACTGACCTTACCAACCTTGTCATGCCACAGATGTCAGAGAGGAAGATCAAACTCGTCCTCAAGGCAGTCGTTCCTAACGGCGTGAAGAAGTTCAGCGTGGACATCACCTCGACTAACGAGGCTTTCGTTTCTGCAGTTCAGGCAGCATCAGCAGAGCATCTCGACCTTATCAACCCTTCAGAGGACAATGCGATCATCTTCCAGGTGGTTCCGTTCCCTCATGGCGCAGAACTCTTGGGCCAGACCGAGCTCTCATTCGAACTCAGCGCTGCACAGGAGGCTATCACCATTTACCCAGGTGAGCATAACTTCTGCATGAATATTACAGACCAGCAGGGTTGCAGGAACTCTATTCCTGTAATTATGATCGTTAAGTAGCGTATAGGAGGAAAAGGAAATGAGAAAACTCACATACGTTATGATGCTCACAGCCGCAACTGTGTTGGCTGCTTCCTGCTCAAAGGATATCAGGAACAATGGCGAGAAGGGCGAGGGCAGCCTCACTCTCAGCGTCCAGCTTCCATCCGTGACCAAGGCTGCTATGAGCTCTGACGAGCTCGTCAAATCAGCTTCGGTCAAGATCTACATGGCTGATTTCAGCGGCCTCGTGCGCCAGTATACCTATGCTGATGCGCCTGCTACAATATATCTTCCTGCCGATTCCTATCGTGTTGACGTGCTCGCCGGTGAGGCGGTGAAGTCATCACCTGCAGTTGCTTCTTGGGATCAGAAGAGCTACTCTGGGTCCAAGGAGTTCACTATCGTCGCAGGACAGAATTCAACTGTCCAGGTTGCAGCAGGAGTCTGCAACGCAGTCACCAAGCTTAATTTTGACCCTACCGTCGCCGAGAATTTCAACGCCGGCTACTCGCTTACCATCGGTCTCGATGCTGCTGATGCTTCAACTCAGCTCGTCTATGATGCCAACAAGTCTGGCAATGAGGGATATTTCATCATTGCAGATGTCGATGAGCCTTCGTTCTCATGGACCTTCAGCGGTACTCTTGCCAAGGACGGCAGCTCTTTCACCAAGAGTGGCGTGATCGAGAACCTTGAACCTGGCAAACTCTACACTATGAATCTCGTCTATACCATCAAGGACGGTCTTCTCGGTCTTTCTCTCCTTGTTGACTATGGTACGGACATCGTCGATGATGTGATCGTCTTCGAGTCAGTTTCTACTGGCTTGGCGGCTTCAAGCATCTACGAGATCTGGGCCGGCCATGCTACCGTGCATGCCGACGTGGACGAGAGCGAGTTCAGTGATCCAACCGCGATCAAGTTCGCATACTCTGCTGACGGCGAGAATTGGACTTATGTCGATGCCGTACGCAATTCAGAAGGATCATACAGTGCAGTTCTCAAGGGTCTCACAGGTTCTACCGAGTATACATACAAGCTCGTCATTGCAGGCGAGGAGCAGGGTGAGTCAAAGACTTTCACAACTGAGGCTAGTCCTAACGTCCCTAACCCAAGCTTCGAATACGTGAGCCTCGTCTCAGGTGCAAGCTACTACAAGTGGTATGACCCATCTTGTGGCGTTCCTGGTGCGACTACCCAGTTCTGGGGATCCGGTAACGGTGAGGGTAATGAAGGTGTCAGGGGTTCTGCCAGCATGGGTATGGTCATCACCTATGTGGATGAGACCGAGCACATGGATGGCGAGAGGTCAGTACGTGCGCAGTCAGGATCCATCCTCGGTATGCTCGCTGCCGGTAATATCTTCACAGGACATTTCGCCGGTCTCGTCGGTACTTCTGGTGGTAAGGTATGTTTCGGCCGTCCATGGACCAGCCGTCCTACTGCAATCCGCCTGTGGATCAAGTATACTACCGATAAGGTGAACATCCTCGGATCTCTTCCGGAGGGTGCAAACCTTACCAAGAATGATTATGACCGTGCAAATCTCAAGATAGCCATCGGAACATGGAACTACAAGACCTATGGCGGCGATAAGGATTGCCCTATACTCGTCAATACGACCGATGCCAAGACGTTCGTGGATTACAGGACCGATCCTTCGACAATCGCGGATGCTGAACTTATCCTCTACGGCGAGGGCCGCCAGCAGATAAATTCGGGCGAAATCGTGGATGCTGAGACATCTCAGTGGCGTCAGGTCACCATTCCTCTCCAGTATCATACGGAGACAGAGTATCCTACCCATATCGTTATTTCGGGTGCCACATCAATGTACGGAGACTACTTCTCCGGCAGCGACAAGTCAAAGCTTTGGCTTGATGGCGTGGAACTTATCTATGAATAAACACTAACAATGCGTAGAATTATAGTCATAAGCATGATGTTGATCCTGGGTGCCACCGGTGCCCAGGCTCAGCGTTATGATCGTGGCTATGAGAACTTGAACTCAATCTCTACGGTATTTGCGCCGAAGGGGAGTTTCATGCTCGGTGGCAACGTTCGTTATTCACACCACCGAATGAATGATTACAGCGTGCTCGTCATCAACGGAATCAATTCCGCCGGCAGCACGATTTCAGCGAGCCCGTCTTTCCTCTACATGGTGAAGGACAACATGGGACTCGGTGCTAGGTTCTCATACAATAGAAGCCACTTCGACCTCGAGTCGGCCAATCTCTCAGTTTCTGAGATATCGATGAACGTTCAGGATTATTTCAGGCTCTCCCAGAGCTATACGGGAATGATCCTTTTCCGCCCTTATATCCCTCTGGGCCCTGGAGGACGTTTCTCAATGTTTGCAGAACTCAATCTTGGAGCGTCTTTTTCCCAGTCGAAGAATACCGTGGATATCAACTCCGTCGTCAAAGGAAGCTTTGTCGAGAAGTATAAGATCTTCTTTGGTGTGAACCCTGGATTCACTGCCTTCCTTACCAATCATCTGGCGATGGAACTCAGTCTTGGAATGCTCGGTATCAGCTATGGCTGGTCCGACCAGGTACATAATCAGGTCTCACAGGGCTCTACAGATGCAGCTGCAGCAAGTTTCATGGTCAATCTGGCCAGCATCAGTCTTGGCCTCTGCTATTATCTCTAAATGCGTATGAAGAAGCTTAGATTCATGATGATGGGCCTCGCGCTCATTCTTGCGATGACAACTGCTCATGCGCAGGGTAGGGATGCCAAGAGCGTTCGACAGACCGTCGTACTCGGTGCTCCGGTGCAGCACGATACGACCAAGCACAGCAAGCGCAGTCTCAAGTCTTTCGTCATTGCTCCTAGGGGAGAGTGGCAGCTTGGCGCAACCATAGCCTATATGGATGTGTCGGCTAAGGACAGTGAGTTCTTGCTCCTGCTCAATGACACCAATGCAGGAGCGTCAGTGCTCAGGCTTGCCCCTAATGTGGCATATACTTACATGGACAACCAGTCAATCGGTTTCAGATTCCAGTACACTTCGGCCAATGCCGTGGTTGATGCTGCGACTCTTGATTTGCTCGGTAACTTCAGTACTGAGGTGAACGACATCCATGCGCGTACTCGTTCTTACGGTGGACATGTCTACAACAGGTCATATCTGGGTCTTGACAACAGGGGTAGGATAGGCTTGTTCATGGATGCTTCCCTCGGTTATACCAGGTCCAAGACAATTTCTTATATGGGAGATCCTAGTGATGCATATGTCCTGAATGACAAGCTCAGCCTGAACTTTAGTCCTGGCGTAATCTATTTCCCTATGAATACGGTTTCTGTCTACGTGGCTCTCAGCCTGGCGGACATCTCGTATAATCATTCCGTCGCATACAACGACGGTCAGGTGAGCGGCACGAGGAATTTCTTTCGTGCTCAGACGAAGTTGAACCTTCTGGCCCTTAATTTCGGCCTCTCAATCCATCTGTAGCATGAAGAGAATATTGATCATATTGTCGTCGCTGGCAGTTTTTGCTGGCTGTATCAAGAATGACATCCCGTATCCTGTGATCGTTCCTCATATTACTTCCATGGAGGTGGATGGCGCAAGATCCGTGAGCCTCAGCATGGATGGAAGGACTGTGACTATTGCTCTCGAGGAGCAGACGGACCCGCGCAAGGTCAATATCAGAAGCTTTGCCTTGGATGAAGAGATTACCAAAGTGTCTGAACCATTGGTTGGCGTGCATGACCTCACCGATCCGTTGACTGTCACCTTGTCAACCTATCAGGACTATGACTGGACCATCTCAGCGACCAAGGATGTCGAGAGGAACTTCACAGTGAAGGGACAGATAGGCTCTTCTCATTTCGATGTCGTGAACCGAAGGGTGATTGCCTATGTGAGGAATTCCGTGATACTCAGCTCCGTCGAGATTACCTCTCTCAAGCTCGGTCCGGCTGATGTGACCAGCTATTCGTTGGAGATGTCCCAGATAAAGGACTTCACTTCTTACGTGGAGCTTGATGTGACTTACTTCGATACGACAGAGAGGTGGAAGATATATGTCGAGCACTCTGATGCGAGCGTGAATATAAAGAATATCAACCCGTGGACAAGAGAAGTATATATTACAGCTGACGGCGTCGCTGGAGTTACGAACGGCTTCAAGTACCGTAAGACCGGTACTCAGGCATGGATTGATGTTGCCGAGTCTGATATAACGTCAAACGGTGGAGAATTCACTGCGCATATACATGACCTTGAACCGGACACAGAGTATGAATGCTATGCTTTCAGTGGCAAGGAAGATACTACGGTCGAAGTTTTCATGACGGATCCTGCAACCCCTCTTCCAAACCATAGTCTTGATAATGTCAGTCTCGTGACCGGTTACAGCTATTACAAGTGGTTCGATCCTCTGGCACCGAACGAGGACGGCAGGTATATGTTCTGGGGAACCGGTAACGGTGAAGGTCCTGACGGTATCAATGGTACTTCGAGCCTTGGTATCACCTTGACCTATCCAGATGAAGCTGAGGCCCAGGATGGGCGTTATTGCGTACGATGCGAGTCGAAATCATTCGCAGGTCTTCTTGCATGTGGAAATATCTTCACAGGACAGTTCTCCGGCCTCGTTGGTACTACCGGTGGTAAGGTGAACTATGGACGTCCATGGTCAACACGACCAAAGGCGCTTCGTTTCAAGATGAAGTACGAGAGCGGCATAATCGATCTTATCGGTAGCTATCCTCCGGACGACCCTGTCAGACTTGGGGACAACGACAGATGCCACATCATCGCGACTGTCGGAGACTGGGATTACAGAACCTATGGCGGTTCCAAGGACTCTCCTGTTCTTGTGAATACCACTGCGGGTATTTACTTTACCAAGGAATCTCCTGGCATCATAGGTTACGGCGAGTATATCACCAACAAGTCTACTGACTGGGTTGAGGTTGAGATTCCTATCGACTACAGGTCTCTTACCAGAAAGCCTACACATATCATCGTGATATGTGCTGCCAGCATACGAGGAGACTACCTGACTGGTTCTTCAAAGACGACTCTCTGGGTCGATGATTTCGACCTGATCTATTAGAAATAAGAGGAGGCCGACTTTTTGGGTAAGCCTCCTCTTTAGCTTCTTGAAAATTAGATTCGGGAAACGTGCGAGACGTTCTTGATGATACGCAGCTGCGAGATGACCTTGTCGAGCTCTGAACTGCCGGAAACTGAGATCTTGAGTGTTATGATCTGTGTCCCGTGTCTATCGTCGTCGGCTACGTTCAGTGAGCGTACGGATGCCTTAAATATGCCGATTACACTCATGATGTCGTTGATCACGGATGGCTCCTGTGCTGTGACAAGCTTCAGGGTCGTCTGGAAGGTGTTTGTGCTCGGGCTTGTGCTCCACTTTACCTTCTGGATCCTGTATGGATACATATCTATGAGCCTTGCAGCATTAGGACAGGACATCCTGTGGATCTTGACTCCCTCTTTGATCGTAACGAAACCGAATACGTCATCTCCGAATACCGGGTTGCAGCATTTAGCCATCCTGTAATCGAGATTCTTGACGTTCTTTGCGTCTATCACAAGAATGTCATCGCTACTTCTCTGGGAGAGAAGAGTGGTTGCGGAAATCTTCTTCTCGTCTTCCTGAGCCTCCCTTTCTGCTGCAGAAGCCTTGTTCTGCAGGTGGTCCTTGACCTCAGAGACATCTATGATTCCTTCTCCGATAGCAGCAAAGAACTCGTTGGCATTCTTCATCTGATGCTTCTTCACCATAGCGGCGAGATCGTCGTCAGGGAACTCCAACTTCCAGTTCTTCAATCTCCTTTCAAGTATCTCCTTTCCTGCTGCAGCCTTCTCATATTCGGCTTCCTTGAGCTTCTGGCGTATCTTGTTGCGGGCCTTGGTCGTTGTGACGAAGTTGAGCCAGTCTGCCGAAGGCTTCTGGTTCTTTCCGCTCATGATCTCGACATAGTCTCCAGTATGGAGCTTTTCCCTGATAGATACGGCCTTGCCGTTTATTCTACCTCCGGTACACTTGACTCCGAGATTGCTATGTATGTCAAATGCGAAGTCAAGAAGAGTGGCTCCAGCGGAGAGCTTGCGAAGCTCGCCGGTAGGAGTGAATACGAAAATCTCCTTGCTTGAGAGAACAGGAATGTCATCGTCACCTTCCTGGTCAGGAGGGGAGAGGGTGTCGGTCTTTCCGTGTTCAAGTGAATATCTTACAGCAGAAAGCCAGCTGTCGAGGGCTGCCTGCCTCTTGATGCCCTTGTATGACCAGTGTGAGGCAAGTCCGTTCTCTGCGAGGTCGTCCATCCTTTTGGTCCTGATCTGAACTTCGATCGCAGCGCCATCATCGTTCTTGACGGTGATGTGAAGTGATTCATAACCATTTGGCTTTGGGTTGGATATCCAGTCGCGAAGTCTTTTCGTGTCTGATGTGTATTTCTCTGTCACATAAGAGAATACCTTCCAGCAGAGGGCATGTTCGCGATCTATTCCATTAAGGCCTTCAGCCTCGGCAGTGGTGCACTCATCGCTGTCGATGATGAACCTGATGGCAAACACGTCGAAGACTCCGTCGAAGTCTACCTTCTGCTTCTGCATCTTTTTCCAGATGGAGAAAGCCGTTTTCGTACGTGCCTTCAACTTGTATCTGATGCCCGCTTCAAGCAGTGATGCCTTGAGCGGTTCAATGAACTGCGTCGTGATTTTCTGCCTGTCCGGTTCCGTCGCCCTGAGTCTATTCGTAATGGCCCTATACTGTTCAGGTTCAGCGAATTTGAAATATATGTCCTCCATCTCGCTCTTCATGTTGTAGAGGCCGAGCTGATGGGCTAGTGGAATATACAACATCAATGTCTCAAGTATCTTTCGCTCTCTGGATGCCTTGGGGAATATGTCAAGGGATCGCATTATCTCGAGGCGGTCTGCAAGCTTGAGGACAGTGACTCTCGGGTCGGTTGAGTATGATACGATGAGTTTCTTGTAGTTCTCAGCCTCGAGGCGGGTGTCCTTTGGATTGATGGTTGCAATCTTGTTCAGACCATCCACCATCGTGAGGACTTCCTTGCTGAACATGCCGGCAGGAATGATGACCTCCTGACGTCCTTCCACGCCGTTGAACCTCGTGGCTTCATGCAGGAACACAGCTGCCAGACACTCTGCAGGTAGTCCGATTTCGTCAGCGGCAATCTTGGCTACTGCGAGGGGATGCTCTATGAATGGTTGTCCGTTACCACGCAGCTGTCCTTCAAGTGCGGATGCCGCGAAGTCGTATGCTTTTGCCACCAGTTCCTGACCGGCAGCATCGAAATTCGTGAATAGATTGCTGTCCATGAGGCCGTTTTATGCAAAAATAGTAAAAAATCAGGACTTCCAGACCTTGAGATATTCCTGGAGAGCCCACATCTCGTCCCTGTATTTCGCTGCTGCGGTGAAGTCGAGTTCCGCTGCAGCCTTGTTCATGTTTTTCTTTGCATTTTCTGCAGCCTTTTCGACCTGAGGACGTGTCATCGAGCGGATTACAGGATCCTGGAGGACAGCGGCAAGATCTGCCGTGATATAGCCGTCCACGAAGGCGGAATTGCTCTCTCTCTTGGAGTCGTGGCCGAGCCCTACCGTAACTGAACCTCGACCCAGATCGCTAGGGTCAGGGATGTAGAACGGGTCGTCGTATGAGTTGGCGGCGGTGACTTTTCCTCCAGTCTGACGAGCGAGTACAGGGCTGGTAGGATGTGCTCCGACCTGTGTTGGCGTGATATTGTGCAACTTGTTGTATTCCATTTGTTTAGCACGCCTTCTGTCTGTCTCGTATATGGTCTCCTGCATCGATTGGGTGATGGTGTCGGCATACATGATCACAAGGCCGTTTACGTTGCGGGCGGCTCGTCCCGCAGTCTGGGTCAGTGCTCTTCCGCTACGAAGGAATCCTTCCTTGTCAGCATCAAGAATGGCTACCAATGAAACCATTGGAATGTCGAGACCTTCCCTCAGCAGATTGACGCCGATGAGCACATCGAAGAGGCCGTTCTTGAAGTCGTTGATTATTTCCACTCGTTCCATGGTGTCGACGTCGGAATGGATGTACCTGCATCTTACTCCCATCTTCATGAAGTAGCCGTCGAGTTCCTCTGCCATCCTTTTGGTGAGAGTGGTGACCAGCACCCTTTCGTCCTTCTCTGCCCTTATCCGTATCTCCTCCATGAGGTCATCCACCTGATTCTTCGTCGGACGTACTTCGATAGGTGGATCAAGAAGTCCGGTCGGACGAACGATCTGCTCGACGATGAGTCCGCATGATTTCTCCAATTCATAGTCTGCAGGCGTCGCACTCACGTACACTGTCTGTCCTGTGATCTGCTCGAATTCCTCGAATTTCAGAGGTCTGTTGTCAGCAGCCGATGGAAGCCTGAAACCATAGTCGACGAGCACTCCCTTGCGAGAATGATCTCCTCCGTACATGGCCCTGATCTGGGGAATTGTAACGTGGCTTTCGTCTATGAAAAGAAGGAAATCGTCGGGGAAATAATCTATGAGACAGAAAGGCCTCATACCGGGGTCTCTGCCGTCGAAATATCTTGAATAATTCTCAATTCCAGGGCAGTATCCCATCTCTTTTATCATCTCGAGATCATACTCTACCCTTTGCTTTAAACGCTTGGCTTCCTGGAATTTACCAATCTCTTCAAAGAAGTTTGTCTGACTCTGTAGATCGTCCTGGATCTGGCTTACGGCACGTATGCTTCTCTCCTTCGTAGTAACGAAATTATTTGCCGGATATATGCTCACTTCGTCAAGTTCGTCTATGAATCCTCCGGTAGCCGGATCGATGATGGAAATCCTCTCGATTTCGTCTCCGAAAAACTCTACTCTCACTGCGTTGTCTCCATATCCGATGCAGATGTCCACGGTGTCTCCGCGGACCCTGAATGTGCCCCTCTTGAAGTCGGTCTCAGTACGGCTGTAAAGAGCGTCGACGAGGTCATATAGAAGCCTTGTCTGACTCCTCTCCTCACCCTTGCGGATCACGACTGTCTGTGCATGGAAATCTTCAGGATTTCCTATGCCGTAAAGACATGAAACACTTGATATTACAATGACATCACGTCTTCCGGAGAGGAGCGAAGATGCGGCGCTCAGACGAAGCTTTTCTATCTCGTCGTTTATGCTGAGATCCTTCTCGATATACGTGTCGGTCGACGGGATGTATGCCTCAGGCTGGTAGTAGTCGTAATATGACACGAAATACTCGACGGCATTGGTAGGGAAGAAGGCCTTGAACTCGCTGTACAGCTGAGCGGCGAGCGTCTTGTTGTGGCTGAGGATCAGCGCCGGTCGTTGGAGCCTCTCTATGACGTTCGCCATTGTGAAGGTCTTTCCGGAGCCGGTGACGCCAAGTAACGTGACGGCATCGACGCCTTCTTCTATGGCCTTGACGATGCCGTCTATAGCCGCCGGCTGGTCGCCTGACGGCTTATATTTTGATTCAATTCTCAACTTCATTACTTCGTAAAAGTAGGCAAATTTGATGGAATTTCAAAATTATTCGTATATTTGCGTGATTATGGTTTATTGTGAACTGAAAAGTTTAAAAACATATAGCAAAAATTATGGTTTACACACATGAAGTGCAGCAGATGTGCTGCGTAAAGAAGGGTCCTAACCATGGACCAGCTCCTATCCCAGAAGAGGGAAAGTGGGTTAAGTCGAAGGAAATCTCCGACGTTTCAGGTTTCACCCACGGTATCGGTTGGTGCGCTCCTCAGCAGGGTGCTTGCAAACTCAGCCTTAACGTGAAGGAAGGCGTGATCGTAGAGGCTCTCGTCGAGACTATCGGTTGCTCAGGTATGACTCACTCAGCTGCAATGGCATGTGAGATCCTCCCTGGCAAGACCATCCTCGAGGCTCTCAACACTGACCTCGTATGCGATGCAATCAACACCGCAATGCGTGAGCTCTTCCTCCAGATCGTCTACGGACGTACCCAGTCAGCTTTCTCAGAGGGTGGCCTTTCAGTAGGCGCTGGTCTTGAGGATCTCGGTAAGGGTCTCCGCAGCCAGGTCGGTACTCTCTATGGTACTCTCGCAAAGGGTCCTCGTTACCTCGAGCTCGCAGAGGGTTACATCAAGACTCTCGCTATCGATGCTAACGATGAGATCTGCGGTTACGAGTTCGTACACCTCGGCAAGTTCATGGACGCTGTGAAGAAGGGCGTTGACGCTAACGAGGCTCTCAAGCAGGTTACAGGAACCTATGGCCGTTTCACCAAGGAGGCCGGTGCAGTTAAATACATTGACCCACGTAAAGAATAAGGAGACAAGACTATGATTAGAGAAGTAAAATTCGAAAGCCAGGACCGTCGTATCAATCAGGTCCTCGCAGCCCTCAAGGAAGTAGGTATCTCTTCTATCGAGGAGGCAAACGAAATCTGTGAGAAGTATGGTCTTGATCCATATATGACTTGCGAGACTACCCAGCCTATCTGCTTCGAGAATGCAAAGTGGGCTTACGTCGTAGGTTCAGCTATCGCTATCAAGAAGGCAGAGGCTACCGGTGACAAGTCTGCAGTTTCTGCAGCTGCCAACATCGGTCTTGGTCTCCAGGCTTTCTGCATCCCTGGTTCAGTTGCTGACGCCCGCAAGGTTGGTCTCGGCCACGGTATCCTCGCAGCTCGTCTTCTCAGCGAGGAGACCAAGTGCTTCGCGTTCCTCGCAGGTCACGAGTCTTTCGCAGCCGCAGAGGGTGCTAACAAGATAGCAGCTAAGGCTGACAAGGTTCGTCAGGAGCCTCTCCGTTGTATCCTCAACGGTCTCGGCAAGGACGCTGCTCAGATCATCTCTCGTATCAATGGCTTCACTTATGTTCAGACTGAGTTCGACTACTTCACTGGTGAGCTTAAGGTCGTTCGTGAGATCGCTTACAGCGACGGTCCTCGTGCAAAGGTTAAGTGCTACGGTGCTGACGATGTACGTGAGGGTGTTGCTATCATGTGGAAGGAAGGCGTTGACGTTTCAATCACCGGTAACTCAACCAACCCTACCCGTTTCCAGCATCCTGTAGCAGGTACTTACAAGAAGGAGCGTATCCTCGCTGGTAAGAAGTACTTCTCTGTTGCATCAGGTGGTGGTACAGGCCGTACCCTCCATCCAGACAACATGGCTGCAGGTCCTGCATCATACGGTATGACCGATACCATGGGTCGTATGCACTCAGACGCTCAGTTCGCAGGTTCTTCATCAGTTCCTGCACACGTTGAGATGATGGGCTTCCTCGGAATCGGTAACAACCCTATGGTTGGTTGCACCGTAGCATGCGCCGTAGACGTGGCTCAGGCTCTTTCAAAGTAATCGTTTTTAATACTAATATTTTTTAATTGTTACCAAAATGAAAGTTTCAAAAGTTATCCTTTGTGCTTTCTCTGCAGCTCTCCTCAGCGTTTCTGCATTCGCTCAGGAAGATGGCAACAGGGATGCGAACGGCAAGATCGTTCGCGGTCCTTATGAAACCAATGGTTTCTGGGACAACTGGTTCATTAGCGTAGGTGGTGGTATCGACTATGTTATTGATGGTATCGCGTCAGATCATCAGAATTTTGGTGGTCTTACTCCTACTCTTGACGTTAATGTTGGTAAGTGGTTCACTCCTGAGTTCGGAGCTCGTATCGGCTATCAGGGTCTCGCTTACAAGGATTATGGTGAGAAGCTTGGAAATCACACCGTTCACGGTGATCTCCTCTGGAACATCAGCAATCAGTTCTGGGGCTACAAGCAGACTCGCGTTTACAACCTCGTTCCTTACATGACCGCAGGTTTCATGGTAAGTCCAGACATCGAGAACTATAAGGCTTCTCTTATGACTGGTGCTGGTCTCCTCAACAATTTCCGCATCAACGATCACTGGGCAGTAAACATTGACGTTCGTGGAATCATCACCCGTTCAAGGCAGCTCAGCGGCACAATGCACGCAGCAGCGGGTGTCCTTTCTGCAAGTGCAGGAATTACCTATAACATTGGTAAGAGCACTTGGAAGCGTGCTGTTGACAACTCAGACGCTCTCGCAGCTCTCGAGGCAGCAAACAAGGCTCTCAAGGATGCA
>NZ_JBAEER010000132.1:0-10765 GCF_056207615.1 Candidatus Cryptobacteroides sp.
GAAGTCCTTGCCGAGTGCGTCGATCACTGCCACTCCCTTGCTCTTGAGGTAGCCCATGAGCTTGTTGTAGATGAGCTCGGTTCCTTCCTTGGCAGCGTCGCTGTCGTCTGACTCCGCGAGTACCTTGAGGGCTCTCTCGCAATCGTCGAGTACAGGAAGGAGGCCAATGATCGTGTCGCGTGATGCCACGCTTACGAGGTCGAGCTTCTCCTGTGCCGTTCTCTTGCGGAAGTTGTCGAACTCCGCAAAGAGACGGATGTATGTGTCATGCTCCTTGGCCGCTTTCTCCTCGCTTTCTGCGAGCTGTGCCTTGAGCTCTTCTATTTCTTTCTTGAGCGCCGAGCTCTTGTCCTTCTTGTCTGCCTTTGCGGTAGCCTCAGCTGCCTCAGCAGCAACTTCCTGCTCGACTGTCTCCTTGTTCTGTTCTGCCATATGATGTGATGTTTTATTCAAAATTCTGTCTGTAAGACAGTGACGCAAATACTTTGCCACCTCCGCCTCTCTGCCATTATGTCAGTCGCGCTCCTTGATGTGAGCTACGGCAACGGTGTCAGCGAGCGCAGGACCTACATGGTCCAGGGCTGGCTGAAAGGGTGGATAGGGAGGAAAGACAAAAGAGGCCGACCTTTTCTGGTCAGCCTCTTCTATTCCCCGAATAATGAAAAGTTCCGGGGCAGCCTACTAGTACCTATCCTCTGAAGATACGGTAAGTTTCTTGCGGCCATGACGACGGCGAGCTGCGAGTACGCGGCGACCGTTTGGAGTCGACATGCGCTCACGGAATCCGTGTTTGTTGCGACGCTTGCGCTCTGATGGTTGGAATGTTCTTTTCATTATTGTATCTTTTTTCTATATATTCTGACTTGGGAGTGCAAAGGTAGTCTTTTTCAGTTAATCATCAAAATTTTTGTAAAAAAGTTCTGTCTCAGCCTCTTTTTTCTATGTGTATCACGAACTTTTGGTCGAAATACTCGTCGCGGAGCCACGAATTGACCGGCCATGTGCGGACACTTCCCTTCGGGAGCTTGCACTTTGCCATCGCGACGGCTATCTCCTCCGCTATGTCTCCACCCTTCAGATAGAGTATGCCCTTGGAATATTTACCTTTGACCCAGGGCATGAAGTTGTCCAGCGAGGTGACGGCGCGCGATACCACCCAGTCGAAGGTCTCCGGAAGGCTCTCGGCGCGGGCGTTGACGGTCTTGACGTTGCCGAGTCCGAGGGCCTGTGCGACACCTCCTGCCACGGTGATCTTCTTTCCTATCGAGTCGCAGAGGGTGAACTCGTGCTCGGGGAAGAGTATCGCCAGAGGAATGCCTGGGAATCCGCCGCCCGTTCCGAGGTCCAGAATCATGGCCGGCACACCCTCGGGTGCGAGCTCCACTCCGGTGCCCTTGAGGTAGGCTGCGATAGCGAGCGAATGCAGGACGTGGTGGCGGTACAGCTCGTCGATGTCCTTGCGGGAGATGACGTTGATCTTAGCGTTCCAGTCCCTGTACAGCGCATCGAGCTGAGCGAACTTCTTCTCCTGGTCCTCAGTTATGAATGGGAAACTCTCCCTTGCTATCTGTATGAATTCCTTGAATTCCATCTCTTACATTATTTCGTCCGAGGTCTCCATCATGCGTATGAGCATTTCCCTGGACCTCTTGATCCTTGTCTTGACGGTGTTGATCGGGAGGTTGAACTTCTCGGCGATCTCGCTGTATTCGCACTCGTTGATGAAACGCTCCTTGGCGATGTCCCTGTAGAGGTCGTCGAGCTCCTCGATGTAGCTCATGAGCTTCTCGTAGTCCTCATGGTAGCTGATCTCCTCGTCCGGAGTCTTGTCCGGAGCAGAGATCCTGTTTGCGGAGCCGTCGTTGTCTCCGTCGATGGAGCTGGTCGGCATGTTCTCCTGCTCGCGCTTCTTCTTGCCTATGTGGTCCAGAGCGGTGTTCCAACCGATGGTGTAGAGCCAGGTGCGGAATTCGCTCTTCGCAGAGTCGTACGAGTCTATGTGGAGAAAGGCCTTCAGGAAGGTCTGGGTACATACGTCGTCTACGTCCCAAGGGGCCACGATCTTGCATATATGTGCCCTGAGGCCGTCCTTGTAACGGTTGTGCATCTCCAGGAAGGCGTGCTCGTTCTTCTTCTTTGCAAGGTTGATGAGCTCCGCTTCGTTGAGCCTGTCAGTGCGCTTCGAGCCAATTTTTTCCATAATTACATTCGATTGTAAGCGGAACGGAGAGCTTGATTACGTTCTCCATCTCCTCGGTTATAATAGTCTTCAGTGTTTCTGCTTCTTCCGGCACGGCGTCGAATACAAGCACGTCGTGGATCTGGAGCACCATGCGGCTCTTCAGACCGGCTTCGCGCAGCCTCCTGTCGACATTTATCATCGCGATCTTGATGATGTCGGCTGAGGTGCCCTGGATAGGGGCATTGACGGCATTCCTCTCGGCGAGGGCTCGTACAGTGCCGTTCTTGGCGTTCACGTCCGGAACGTATCTCCTCCTTCCGAAGAGGGTCTCCACGTAGCCGTTCTCACGCGCTGCGGTGAGGGTGTCATTGATGAACATCCTGATGGAAGGGAAGGACTCGAAATAGTCGTCGATGATCTGCTTCGCTTCCGAACGAGCGACCTTCAGCCTCTGCGCAAGTCCGAATGAGGATATCCCGTACATGATACCGAAGTTTGCGGTCTTGGCGATCCTGCGCTGGTCGGAGGTGACTTCCGATGCATCCACCTTGAAAATCTTCGCAGCAGTGGCCTTGTGGACGTCTACTCCGGCATTGAAGGATGCGATGAGGTGCTGGTCCTGACAGAGATGCGCCATGATCCTGAGCTCGATCTGGGAGTAGTCGGCAGACATGATGATGCCGTCCGGGCGACTAGGAACGAAGGCCTTGCGTATCTCCTTGCCCCTTTCTGTACGTATAGGGATGTTCTGGAGGTTTGGCTTTGACGAGCTGAGGCGGCCGGTCGCGGTGAGCGCCTGGTTGAAGGTGGTGTGTATCTTCCCGGTGCGTCTGTTGACGAACTCCGGGAAAGGCTCTATGTAGGTCGAAAGCAGCTTCTTCGCTGCCCTGAATTCCAGTATCTCGTTGATGACGGGATGACGGTCTGCGAGATCCAGGAGCGTCTCTTCGTCGGTCGGATAAGCGCCGGTCTTGCTCTTCTTGACCTTAGGGTCGAGGGCGAGCTTCTCGTAGAGGACGACTCCGATCTGTTTCGGGGAGAGTATGTTCAGCGACGGCTCATCCACCATCTCGCGTATCCTGTCCTCACGCTCGGCGACTTCCTCCCTGAGGGTGTCGGCGAACTGCCTGAGTATGCTGAGGTCAACCTTGACTCCTTCTTCTTCCATTCCTGCGAGCACACGGATGAGCGGTTCCTCCATCTCCTCGAAAAGCTTGGTGAGGTCATGTGCTGCGAGTTCCTCTTCCTTCTTCTTTCCGAGTTCGAAGAGAAGCGCGGTCTCGCGAGTCTTGCCTGAATCCGGTTTTTCCACCTCGTCTGGAATTTCGTCGAAGAGCGAGAATGACGTCTGTTCCGGCTTCTCCTCCTCGACCACGAGGTCTATACCGAGCTCGGTCTTGCAGAGCATGTCTAGCTTGTGGCTCTTCTCCGGGTTGATGAGGTAGTCCATGAGGACTATGTCCATAAGGCGTCCCTCTATGCCCCTGCATATCTTTATCTGTGGCTTGAGCTCATATCCGTATTTTGCGATGGAGGCGTCAGAGAGCGTTTCCGCGAAGCTCTCCGCAGCTCCTGTGGCGACCTTTCCGCAGGCCGAGACGCACACTCTGCCGTCATCGTAGACGCTGACTGCACATCTTCCTGCTTCCTTTGCCGCCTTGCAGACGGCAGCGGAGTCACTTTCCTCGAAACTGAACTCCGGCTTGGCTTCAGCTGCCGGGAGCTCGCTGGTGAGGGCTCCGTCGATGCAGAGATTCTTCAGGTGTCGCTTGAGGGATCCGAACTCATAGTGGTCGAAGAGCTCCACAGCCTTTGCGTCCACGACTCCGTCCAGTGCCATGGCCTCGATAGGGGTCGCGATCTCGATGTCTGTCTTGATCGTCACGAGCTGCTTGCTCAGGTCGATATGGTCCTTGGCGTCCTCGAACTTGGCTCTCTGGCTGGCCGTGAGCTCGTCGAGGTGGGCGTAGATGTTCTCGAGGGATCCGTACTTCGCGATGAGCTTGCTGGCTCCGACCTCTCCGACGCCCTTGACTCCGGGTACGTTGTCGGCAGTGTCACCGCAGATGGCGAGCATGTCGATGACCTGCTCTGGCCTCTGGATGCCGTATTTTTCCTGGATTTCCTTGATTCCGAAGATCTCTCTCTCGTCGCCTCCCTTGCCGGGCTTGTACTGGAAGATGTTCTCGGAGATAAGCTGGCCGTAGTCCTTGTCCGGAGTGACCATGTATACCTCATAGCCTTCCTTCTCCGCGCGCTTTGCCATCGATCCGATCACGTCGTCGGCCTCGAATCCCATCATCATGAGCACGGGTATGCGCAGAGACTCGCAGAGCTCGGTCAGGGGCTCGAGCGCGTCGATGACCAGCTGCGGGGTCGCATCCCTGTTGGCCTTGTATTCGGGATACATCTGGTTACGGAAGGTCCCTCCCGGAGGGTCGAACGACACTGCCAGGTGGGTAGGGCGCTCCTTCTCGATCATCTCGAGGATGTACTTGGTGAAGCCGTATAGGATGGACATGTCAGCGCCCTTGGAATTGATCATCGGACGTCTGAGAAACGCGTAGTACATCTTGAATACGAGCGCGTGTCCGTCTATCAGGAAAAGTCTTTGTTTCATCAGAATTCTGTCGAATTCCCAAAGATAAGGCTTTTGTCGGAGAATATTGAAGAAATAACCTCAATTTTTGTTTCACGTCCGCAGCGGAATTGTCCGTCCTTGCCGATGGCCCATGCCGCGGTGCATGACGGAAGGGCTGCGGCCACGTCGTGGGTGGAGTATACGAAGGCAGTACCGCTTTCCTGGGCGATCTGTCGGAGGGTGCGGAAAATCATGGCCTTGTTCTCCGGATCAAGGAATGAGCTCGGCTCGTCGAGCAGTATGCATGCTTCGTCGCTGGTACGGCAAAGGGCTGCCGCGATGGTGCCTTTCTGGAACTCGCCGTCGCTGAGGGTGGAGATGTCATGGTCCTGGAGAGCGGACAGGGCGAGCATGTCGAGAACTTGGTCAATCTTCGATTCGAGCTTCTTCCCGATGCGCCCTTTCCAGCTGCTTTCCCGGTAGAGCGAGGTGCTGATGAACTCGCGTAGAGTGAAGCCCTTCACCTTGGGTATGCCGGTCGGTACCATGACCCTTTCGCAGCTCTGTCCGTCGAGTATGCTGCCGTCGGCGACGGCGCGCAGCAGGGTGGTCTTTCCGCTGCCGTTCGGGCCGCAGAGCAGAATGCAGTCTCCGCGCCTTATGTCGAAGCTGATGCCTTCGCACAGGACATGGCTCCCATATCCTATCTTCGCTGCGTTTGCCTTTATGATGGTGTCATTCTCCATGGTTCTAGCTGAGGTTTTCTTCCTTTCCTCCGATGAGGATCAGGAGTATGAGCGGAATACCGATGATGGCGAGGCTGCTGCCCACGGGAACGGGTGACACGATTCTCGACCACAGCTGAGATGCAAGGTCAGCCGCGATGCAGAGACCGGCTCCGGCGAGCATGCTGGTCGGGATGGTCCTTCGGTGGTCGGAGCAGAACTGACGTCCTGAGATTCGTCTTGCGATATGCGGCGCGACTATTCCAACGAAGCCCAGGGGACCGCAGAAGGCAGTGACTGCACCTGTCATGATGCAGCACGCTGTCATCGCGCTCAGACGTATGCGCCTTGTCCTTGCTCCGGAGAGCTCGGCATATTCGTCTCCGAATAGAATGATGTTGAGACCCTTGATGTTGCCTGCGGCCAGTGCGAGGCCGATCGACAGGCATGTTGCCATGGTTATGACCTGAGGCCAGCTGCAGTTGCTGAAGCTTCCGGCTGCCCAGCTGTAGTATGCCTTGAGGGACTCGGAGTTGCTGCTGAACTGGAGCACGGCGACTATCGCGTTGATGATGAATCCGAGCATGATTCCGAATATAAGGAGGGTGGAGCTTGACTTTGCCTTGGTCGAGACGACCATCACGAGGGCGGCTGAGAGGGCTGCCCCTATGAACGCCGATGCCGCGAGGGTCATGCCTCCGGTGACGGCAGCCCCCATCGAACTGAGGCCTGCAGCGCCGGCGCTTCCGAGAAGGAGTGCGGTCGCGGCTCCCAGACCCGCGCCGGCGCTGACTCCCATGATGTGGGGGTCGGCGAGGGGATTGCGGAATATGCTCTGCATCTGGAGACCGCCGAGTGCGAGTGCTGCGCCTGATATGAGCGCCACTGCCACGCGGGGGAGTCTGATTCGGGTGATGATGAAGGCGTCGCCGCCAGCGTTTCCTCCCCAGAGTACGTCAGCTGTAGCGAGAGCCAGTACGGCTGCCGCCAGAATGATGCTGTATGGTATCCTTCTCCCCATGTGACAGGGACAAATATAGCCAATGTTGCCAAAAATCGCTATATTTGAACTTTACTAGAACTACGAATATGAAGAAGACAATTATCCTCGCGGCATCGCTTTTCATGAGCCTTGCCCTCAGTGCACAGAATATCGTTCCAGGTGGCGGACTCGACGCTGCCGCTCTTTCCGAGATAAGCAAGGGATATGAGGCTACCGCAGCCGACAAGGCCATCAAGAATGCTCTCGCAAGCACTTCCATTTCCGCACTCACCGTCAACATGGAGAACGCTGTGATGATGGATACCCATTTCTCGGACAAGGTCAAGACCAAGGGCATCACTGACCAGAAGTCGTCTGGCCGCTGCTGGCTCTTTACAGGACTGAACGTGCTCCGCGCAAGGATGATAGACAAGTATGACCTCCCTGAGTTCCAGTTCAGTCAGAACTATCTCTTCTTCTACGACCAGCTCGAGAAGTGCAATCTTTTCCTCCAGGCTGTGATCGATACCCGCGACCTTCCTTTCGAGGATCGCAAGGTCGACTGGCTCTTCAGCAATCCTCTCAGCGACGGCGGACAGTTCACCGGCGTCGCTAACCTTATCACCAAGTATGGCGTGGTTCCTTCGACAGCGATGGCAGAGACCCTCAATTCGAACAACACTTCGGCTATGGCCAATCTTCTCAAGCTCAAGCTTCGCGAGGATGGACTTCGTCTGCGTGACATGAATGACGGCAAGAAGAACGACAAGGCTCTCGAGAAGATGGGAGCAGCGAAGATCGAGATGCTCAAGGAGATCTACCGTTTCCTCGTGCTCTGCCTCGGCGTTCCTCCTACTGAGTTCGAGTGGACTCGCTGCAACTCCAAGGGCGAGATCGTTGATACCAAGACCTACACCCCGAAGGCTTTCTATGACGAATATGTCAGCGCAGACCTCGAGAACAACTACGTGATGGTCATGAACGACCCATGCAGAGAGTATGGAAAGGTCTATGAAATCGAATATGACCGTCATGTGTATGACGGACAGAACTGGCTCTATATCAACCTCCCTATCGAGAGGATCAAGGAGATGGCAATTGCTTCTATTAAGGACAATACCGCCATGTATTTCTCTTGTGACGTCGCGAAGTTCCTCGATCGCAGCAAGGGTACCCTCGACCTTGCCAACTTCGATTATGAGTCGCTCTCGGGATTCAGCTTCGGCATGAACAAGGAAGAGAGGGTAAAGACCCATGCCAGCGGCTCTTCGCATGCGATGACCCTCATCGCGGTGGATCTCAAGGACGGCAAGCCTCAGAAGTGGATGGTTGAGAACAGCTGGGGCGCTTCTTCTGGCTACAAGGGCTGCCTCATCATGACCGACGAGTGGTTCAACGAGTATATGTTCCGTCTCGTGCTCGAGAAGAAGTATGTGCCTGCCGACATCCTCAAGATGCTCGATCAGAAGCCTGAGCTTCTTCCTGCATGGGACCCAATGTTCATGCCTGAGGAATAAAGTCCGCTGCTGATGAACCTTCCTTTCTTCATAGCGCGCAGATATCTCTTCGCGAAGAAGTCGCACAATGTGATCAACATCATATCGACGATTTCTTCGGTCGGAATGGCGATAGGCACCGCGGCTCTGATTATCATCCTGTCCGTGTACAATGGATTCGACGAGCTTGTCAAGTCCATGATGGGCACGGTGGAGCCGGACCTTCTCGTCGTTCCTTCGGAGGGCAAGGCATTTGTGCCGGAAGGGGAGGCCTACAACTGGCTCTATGATCAGGAGAGCGTCGCGTCCGTGTGCACGGTGCTGCAGGAGCAGGTGTTCCTCAATTATGGCGGCAAGCAGAGCGTCGTGATCGCGAAGGGAGTGGACCAGGTCTATGAGGAGGAATCTCCGCTCGAATCATACATCCGCGAAGGTGAGTACAGTTTCCATAAGGGTGACGTTCCGCTCGCGCTGGTGGGTGCAGGGCTGGCATATAAGATGGGCATAAGTCCTCGTTTCCTGACTCCGATCGAGATCTATTTCCCGACCCGCACGCGTGCCATCTCGCTCGCAAATCCGACCGCAGCCATCAGGTCTGTCAAGATATGGCCATCCGCCACCTTTGCGGTCAGCAGCGAGATCGACAATGCATATATGCTCCTTCCTATCGATCAGATGCGCAAGCTTCTCGAGTACGGGGATGAGGTCTCCGGGGTTGAGATACGCTTCGTTCCGGGTACTCAGCCGCAGGAGATGCGCAGGGTGCAGAAGGAACTCGGCGAACGCCTGGGAAGCGGAATGCAGGTGCGCGACCGCTATCAGCAGAACGAGTCCCTCTACAAGATGATGAAGTACGAGAAGGCCGCGATCTTCCTGATCCTTATCTTCGTGATCATCATAATCGCATTCAATATCTTCGGCAGTCTCTCGATGCTGATCATAGACAAGCGCGGGGACATGGAGACGCTCCGCAGCATGGGCGCCACCGACTCTCTCGTGCGCAGGATATTCGTTCTCGAGGGATGGTTCATCTCTCTGCTGGGCCTTGCTGGCGGCCTTGTGGTAGGCATACTCGTGTGCCTTGCCCAGCAGCATTTCGGTATAATAAGAATGCCTGGAAGCTTCATAGTCCAGGCATATCCTATTGTCCTTTCATGGACGGATGTTCTTGTTACCGTGGCAGGCGTCGCTGTGATCGGCTATCTGATCGCGCTGCTGCCCGTGGCTTCCTTCTACAAGAAGGAGAGACGCTGAATCCCTATTTCTTGAGAAGTTCCTCGATGTGCTCGACGTAATCGAGCGAAGAGTCGAGGAAGATGGTGAGCTCCGGAACGATTCGGAGCTGTTGGCGCACGTTGCGTCCGAGCTCTCCGCGAAGCTCTCTCTTCTCCTCCTCGAGCTGCGCCATGATCTTCTCCGCCTTCGAAGAAGGGAAGATGCTCACGTATACGCGCGCTACTGAAAGGTCGGGGCTGATCTTGACGCCGCTGACGGATACCATGGCTCCGTCATAGTGCGCCATTCCCTTGCTCCTGATGATCTCTGCGAGGTCCTTCTGGATCTCACGTGCGACCTTGAGCTGTCTTGTTGACTCGGTTGCTTCCATGTCTTATTACTTAACAACGATGATGTAATAGTCTTTCTTTCCCTTCTGTGCAAGGATGTACTTGCCGTCGATGATGTCCTTCTCACTGAGAGCGTAGTTAGGGTCGGTCATCTTCTCCTTATTGATGGAGAAACCGTTGCTCTGGATCATCTTGCGGGCCTCACCCTTGGATGCGAATACCTGGGTCTCGACTGCAAGTGCGTCGAGGATGCCGAGAGGGAGCTTGTCGGCAGCCACCTCAAAGGTAGGAACGCCGTCGAATACTGCGAGGAATGTCTTCTCGTCGAGGCTGCGGAGGTCGTCTGCAGTTGCCTTGCCGAAGAGCATCTGAGAAGCCTTAACTGCATTCTCGTACTCTTTCTCGCCATGTACCATGATGGTGATCTCCTTAGCGAGGAGCTTCTGGAGCTCGCGACGCTCAGGGCACTCTGCGTGAGCTGCCACCGCATTCTCAATGGTCTCCTGGGCGAGCATGGTGAAGATCTTGATGTACTTCTCTGCGTCTGCATCGCTGACGTTGAGCCAGAACTGATAGAACTGGTATGGTGAGGTGCGCTCTGGGTCGAGCCAGATGTTGCCCTTCTCGGTCTTTCCGAACTTGCCACCGTCTGCCTTGGTGATGAGAGGGCAGGTGAGTGCGTACGCCTCGCCGCCGCAGGTGCGACGGATGAGCTCGGTACCGGTGGGGCTGTTACCCCACTGTTCCGCGCCGCCGAGCTGGGGCTTCACGTTCCTGTTCTGGTAGAGGTAGTGGAAGTCGTAGCCCTGGAGAAGCTGGTAGGTGAACTCGGTGAATGACATACCCTCTGAAGAGTCACGGCTGAGGCGCTTTTTCACAGAGTCCTTGCTCATCATGTAGTTCACGGTGATGAGCTTACCGATGTCACGGGTGAAGTTGATGAAGGTGTAGTCCTTCATCCAGTCGTAGTTGTTTACGAGCTCTGCCTTGTTCTCAGCGTCTGAGTTGAAGTCAAGGAACTTGCCGAGCTGCGCCTTGATGCAGGCTACGTTGTGAGCGAGGGTCTCCTCGTCGAGGAGGTTGCGCTCCTGGCTCTTCATCGATGGGTCACCGATCATACCGGTTGCACCGCCGACGAGTGCGAATGGCTTGTTGCCACATGCCTGGAAGTGCTTGAGGATCATGATGCTGACGAGGTGGCCGATATGGAGCGAATCTCCGGTAGGGTCAATGC